>NZ_JALKFY010000684.1:0-56589 GCF_023242985.1 Frankia sp. Mgl5
CCCCCGGCGTCGCGACGCCGGGGGCACAACCCGTGGAACGTGCCGTGTGCACCGATGCCGGGAGTCCGACACCCAAGGCAAATGGTCCCACGCCGGCAGGGGGGATCGACCGTCACACGGCGGAAATGACCGCCGCCGTTCGTTCCCGGGCGCCGATCATGCTGTCTCCGGCCGCTCCCTCGAGCCGGATGACGCCGTAGTCGTAGCCGCATCGGCGGTACACGACGCTGGGCAGGCCGCTAGCGGCATCGAGGAAAAGGTAGAAGTCGTGCCCCACGAGCTCCATGTTCGACAGGGCGTCGTCGAGCGTCATGGGCGCGGCCGCGTGGGTCTTCTCGCGTACCACCATCGGCGAGTAGTCGGAATCGTCGTCGTCGCCCGTCGACCAGCTCGGCCGCTTCGCGCGGGTCTCGGATCCGACGGCGGCGAGGCCCGCCGCGTCGTCCTCGGCTCCCGGGACCGGCGGGCCGGCGGTGTCCGTCTCCGGCTGGCGGCCGGTCGGGACGACGGGGATGTCCGGGACGGCACCCGCCCGGCCGGGAACCGGGTGGTTCGCACCCGCGTGGTTGGCGTGGTGGCGGACCCGCCGGTCCGAAGCGCGGCGCAGGCGCTCCGCCAGCTTGGCGGTAGCGCGGTCGAGCGCGGCGTAGGCGTCGGCCGCGGCGGCCTCCGCACGGATCACCGGGCCCCGCGAATACACGGTGAGCTCGACACGGTCGCAGGTGTCCGACAGCCGAGGGTTGTGTTCCTTGGAGAGTTCGACGTCGACCAGCATGACCTTGGAGTCGAGCCGCTCGAGCTTCGCGAGTTTGGCCTGGACATGCCTGCGGAACCGTTCCGGAACCGCGGTGTGCCTGCCCTTGACCACGATGTCCACGCGATCCACCTCCCGTTCACCTGGCCCGGCCGGCCGATCCGTGCGGGATCGACGCGACCGGCGAGTCGGTACCTCGGGCGGCCGTCGATGGCTGACCTCGGCGTGCCGAGGTCACCTCGTGTGCCGCCGTAGGTTGTCAACGTTCCTGGTGCAGTACCTGGTTGCAAATCAGCTGGTGCTGACTTCTGGCGCTGCCGGACGGCTCCTTCCATGGGCGCGCCTCGCTGTCCGGTGACCACGGCATCGGCGGTGTTTCCACCGACCCGCCTCGCTCGGCTCCTTCCCCTCGCCGGTCGGGTCTATGCCGGAACGGCCCTACCAATATCGGGAGATTCCGGACCGGCATCCTGGGAACGGCCGGCCGCGCCGTGAAGCCGGTCGGCGCGTTCCGAAGGCCCCGCCTCGCGCGCTCCTCGACCGGGCCGGCAGCCCCGGGACGGCGGCCCGGGACGGGGGGCCGTGCGCCGCATCCGTCGCGTCGCGACGGTGGGCCGCACGCCGACCTCGTCCAAGACGACGGCACCGCGCCGAGCAGTGACGGTCATTGCCGGCATCAGCTTGTCGCCGTCGGCTCCGGGGGCGGAGCGCTCGCGCCCAGTGTCCCCCTTCCACCGCCCGGACGGCGGGCAATCCCGAAGGATGGCGCGTCGCGCCCGTGCTGGAGCGGTGTGGCGGCCACCGCCGCGCCGGCCGCCGGCGCCCAGCCGCCCGCGCGCAGCGCGCGCACCGCCTCCCGGACAGTCGCACCGGTGGTGACGATGTCGTCCACGACGACCGTGATCTCCCCGGGACGCGGCGAAGGCACGCCGGTGCGCAGCACGAACGCCCCCGAACGGTTGCGTGACCGTGCCGCCGCCCCGAGGCCGGCCTGGTCGACTCCGGGCCGCGACACCCGTAGCGCCGCGCTGACCCGCGCCCGGAGCCCGCGGTGGGCGAGGGACCGGGCCGCGACCGCCGCGAGCCGGGCGACGTGGTCGACCCCTCGGCGCCGCCGCGCCGCGGCCGTCGTCGGGACCGGGACGAGAAGTACCGGCCGCGCCCCGCGCCCCCCCGGCGCGGCCCGCCGGGCCCCCGCGCCCCCCCCCCCCCCCCCGCCACCAGCGCGGTCGCCACCGCCCGCGCGAGCGCCTGGCCCAGCACGGCAGCGAGGTCGACCCGCCCACGCTCCTTGTAGGAGAGCAGAAGGACCCGGGCGGCACCGGTGTACGAGGCCGCCGCGAAGGCTGGGGGCATCGCCGGCCGGAGCGAGGGACCACGTGGCCGGCCGCGCCACTGGGAGTGGCTGGCCGGATGGTGGCCTCGCCGCCCCGGGCTGGCCGTGGGACCCGGGGCGGCGAGAACTGGGGGACCCGCCAGGGCCGCCGCGCAACGCGCACAGGCGGCCTCGCCGGGCCGGCCGCAGCCCGCGCAGGCGCGCGGCAGCACGAGATCCGCGAGGATCGTCAGGGCCTCGGCGAGGTGGCGGAAGCGGGTCACCGGACGAGAATGACCGGTGATCGACCGGCTTCGCCATCGCCGGACCCGAGTTGTGGACAGACAGCACCGCACGCGGCGGCTGTGGACGACGCGGGCCGGACCCGGCCAGACCAGAACCCAGAACCCAGAACCCAGAACCCAGCACCCAGCACGGGGCCATGAACTGCCCGCTGTGCCGCACCGGCCACGCCGGCATCAGCGGCACCCGGCGCACATCGACGACGCCCGGCGCATCCGGACCGGACCGTCTGCCAGACCTGCGCGTCCGCCCGGCACGGCGGTGGCCCGTCGCCGGGCCGGCGGCGGGCGATCGCCCCGCGTCGACAGGGCGCCCGGTCGGGAGGTGTCCGTACTCGGTCTGCAACGATGCGGTCGCCAGGAACGTTGGTCGACACGGGACGGCAACTAGTACAGGGAGACCACGATGACGGACGGAGCCGGCCAGACCCCTCCCGGCACGCCCGGACCGGAACAGCCCGGCTCGTGGGGTGCGCCCTCCCCGGGCCCGCAGCACCCACCCCCCGGTTCGTGGGATCAGCCACCACCCGGCCCCGGAAGCGGCGCGCCCGCGCCCGGCGAATGGCCTGCGCCCGGCGGCTGGCAGGCCCCCGGCAGCGACCCCGCGGCGGCGCCGGTCCCCGGGCAGGGCACTCCCCCCGGCTACGTCCCGAACAGCCCGAACAGCGGGTACGGGCCGCACGGTGGCTACGGCCAGCAACCCGGCCCGGCCCGGGGCTACGGCGCGTGGGGCCCGAACGGGTGGGGCGGTCCGCCGATCGCACCCAAGCCCGGTGTGATCCCGCTGCGCCCGCTGGCGGTCGGCGAGATCCTCGACGGGACCTTCGCGACGATCCGGTCAAACCCCGGCGCCACCCTCGGCCTTACCCTCGGCGCCACCGCCGTGGTCGAGACGATCAGCACGGTCGCCGCGATCGCCGCCGAGGAGATGTCCAATACGGCGGCAACAGTACTGACGCTGCTGCTCTTCGGCCTGAACGCGGCGCTCGGGATCTTCCTCTCCGGGGTGCTCGCGGTGGTGGTGAGCGAGGCGACGCTCGGCGGGCGGATCACCGCGGGCGACGCCGTCCGCCGGGTCACCCCCCGGCTGGGCGGTCTGCTGATGCTGACCCTGGCGGTCACGCTGTTGAGCGCGCTCGGCCTGGTCGCGCTGATCGTGGGGGCGGTCGTGGTCGCCGTCTACCTGAGTCTGGCCACACCGGCCTACGTGCTCGAGGCGCAGTCGACCGGCGACGCGCTTCGGCGCTCGTGGCGGCTGGTCAAGGGATCGTGGTGGCGGACGCTCGGCGTTCTCCTCCTCTCCGCGGCGGTCGGCGGGGTCCTGATGTTGATCTTCGCGATCCCGACCAGCGTGATCCTCATGTCGTCCGAGCAGACGTTCGGCAGCCTGGTCGAGGGAGACCTGACCGTGGCCGGGCACATCGTCAACGCGATCGGCAGCCTGCTCGCCACGACGGTCGCGACTCCGGTGCTCTCCGGGACCGTCGTCCTCCTCTACATCGATCGGCGCATCCGCCGCGAGGGGCTGGACGTCACCCTCACCGAGGCGGCCCGCCAGCGCGCGGCCACTCCGTGATCACCGGCCACCTGTCCGCCCCCTTCCTGCCCTCGTTCCTCCCCTCCATCGTCGCTCCGGCCGTCGCCCCGGCGGTGGCTGGCGGCCCGCTCGGGGGGCCGGTGACGCGCGAGGGGGCGCAGGACGAGGCTCGGCGCGAACTGTCCAAGAGCGTCTACCAGGACGCCCAGCCCGACTGGTTCACCCGGGCCATCACCTGGATCAACGACCGCCTCGCCGACCTGTGGAACTGGCTGACCCCGGACACCGGTGCCGGCGTGGGCGGTTTCAACGGACTCGGTGTCCTCGCCGTGGTCCTCGTGCTCGTCGCGCTCGCCGTTGTGATCCGGCTGTGGCTGGGCCCCGTCCGGCGGACCGCGCGGGACCAGGCGGAGGAGACCGACCTGTCCAGTCCCCTCACCGCCGACCAGCTCCGCGTGCTGGCCCGGGATCAGGCCGGCCAGGGCGCGTACGCCGAGGCGGTGCGGTCCCGGCTGCGGGCGATCGTGCGGATGCTGGAGGAGCGTGGAGTGCTGGACCCGAGACCTGGACGCACGGCCGGCGAGCTCGTCGACGCCGTCCGCGCGGCCATCGACCGCGACAGCGATGCGATCGGTGCGCTGGTCGCGGCCGTCGAGGTGTTCAGCGAGATCTGGTACGGCGGTGGGCCGGCCACCGAGCGGGCCTACGAGGTTCTGGTGCGGGCGGACGAGCAGCTCACGGGCGTGCGAGGCCGCCCGGGCCACGGCCGGTCCGACGGCCGGTCCGACGGCCGGTCCGACGGCCGGTCCGACGGCCGGTCCGACGGCCGGTCCGACGACGGATCCCGCCCGGTCCCGGCATGACCGCTCCACCGACTGACCGCCCGCGCCCGGCGACACCGGCCTCCGGGCCCTTCGGCACTCCAGCGGGACCGCGCCCGGGCGCAGGCGTGGGCCGTGGCGGGGGTGGCTCGACCCACGTCCGCAGCGGTCCACGGCCGCCGGCCGTCCGGCGCGCGGTGCGGCTCGGCGCCGTCCTCGGCGCACTGGTGATCGCGTACGCGGTGATCACCGCCCTGGTCAGCCGCCCGGCCGGCCACGGCTACCTGGACATCACCTCCGCGGACGGATACGGCACCCGGGCGGTCGCGGAGATCCTGCGCGCCCGCGGGGTGACGGTGACGGCCGGCGAGCAGGTGCCGACGGCAGCCCCGGCACCCGGCCCCGCGGGTACGTCCACAGGGCGGACGGTGGTCGTCACCAACCCCGACCTGCTGTCCCAGGCCGAGCTCGACGCGCTGGTGACCAGCACCCGCGCCGGCTCGGACGTCGTTCTCGTCGCCCCGGATCCCAGCGTGGTGGTCGCGCTGGGCCTGCCGGTCACGACCGGGCAGCCGGGCGAAGGTGACCACGGTGACGAATCCCCCCCGGGGTGCACGCTCCCCGAGGCAGGCGCGGCCGGGTCGACCACGGTCGGCGACTCGGTGACGTTCGCCCGCGCCAACGGCCAGGACAGCCAGAACGGCCAGGGCGGCCGGAGCGGCGCCACCCGCGTCGAGCTCTGCTACGGCGACCCCGGCGCGGCCCGGCTGGCGGTGCTCACCCCCACCCGGTCGGACGTCGGCAGCGGGCCGACCGGGCGCCTGGTGCTCCTGGGCGGCGGCGGCTTCCTCACCAACGAACGCCTGGACGAGACCGGGAACGCGGCGCTGGCCCTCGGGCTACTCGCCCGCGCCCCCCGGCTGGAGTGGGTGACCCCGGTCGTCGGGGCCGAGGACGCCGTGGGCACGAAAGGCCTGTCGGAGCTGCTCCCCGACGGTTTCTGGTTCGGCTCCCTGCAACTCCTGCTCGTCCTGGTCTTCCTCGCCCTGTGGCAGGGACGGCGGCTCGGGCCACCGATCGAGGAGCCGCTGCCCGTCGTGGTGCGCTCCACCGAGACCGTCGAGGGCCGGGGCCGGCTCTACGCCGCGGCGCACGCCCGCGAACGGGCCGCCGCGGCGCTGCGGGCGGGGCTGCGGGCCCGGCTCGCCGACCGGCTCGGCATCGGTACCGCCGCGGCCGGCTCGCCGTGGCACACCCGTGGCCCGGATCCGACCGTCCTCGTGGCCTCCGTCGCCGAACAGACCGGACGGTCACCCATGGAGATCGGGCCACTCCTGTACGGTTCGGACATGGCGCCCACGGGCTATTCCCAACCACCCTGGCCGGCCCACCAGGGCCCGCCCGCCTCATGGGCATCACCGATCCCGCCGAGCCCGGTCGACGTCCAGGCTGCCAGGACGAGGCGGGATGCCGAGGGTGACGTCGCGCTCGTCCGGCTGGCCCGCGCACTGCACGAACTCGATCGACAGGTGGGCAGAAGGTGACATCCCCGAACCTCGGCGCTCCCCCGCCCGGATCGGAGACGCTGCGCAAGCCGCTGGCCGCTCCGCAGGCGCCTCCCCCCGCCGACGCCGAGGCCGCCCGCCGCGCGCTGGTGACGCTGCGCGACGAGGTCGCGAAGGCCGTCGTGGGCCAGGACGCCGCCGTCAGCGGCCTCGTCGTGGCACTGCTGTGCCGCGGCCACGCGCTGCTCGAAGGCGTCCCCGGGGTCGCGAAGACTCTGCTCGTGCGAACGCTGGCGGCCGCGTTGTCGCTCGACACCAAGCGGCTGCAGTTCACCCCGGACCTGATGCCGGGTGACGTCACGGGTTCGCTCGTCTACGACAGCCGAACCAGCGAGTTCACGTTCCGTGAGGGGCCGGTCTTCACCAACCTGCTGCTCGCGGACGAGATCAATCGGACGCCACCGAAGACCCAGGCGGCGCTGCTCGAGGTCATGGAGGAACGACAGGTCACCGTCGAGGGCGTGCCACGCCCGCTCCCGGCGCCCTTCGCCGTCCTGGCGACCCAGAACCCCATCGAGCACGAGGGGACCTACCCCCTTCCCGAGGCGCAGCTGGACCGTTTCCTGATCAAGGTGACGCTGCCGCTGCCGCCCCGCGACGACGAGGTGCGGATCCTCGCCCACCATGCCGGCGGGTTCGACCCGGGCAACCTGGCCGCCGCCGGGGTGTCGCCGGTGGCCGGCCCGGCCGATCTGGCGGCCGCGCGGGCGGCCGTGTCCCGGGTGCAGATCCACCCCGAGGTGCTCGCGTACATCGTGGACCTGGCTCGGGCCACCCGGGCGGCTCCGTCGGTGCAGCTCGGGGTGTCGCCGCGCGGGGCGACCGCACTGCTGGCGACCACCCGCGCGTGGGCCTGGCTGTCCGGGCGCACGTACGCCACGCCGGACGACGTCAAGGCGCTGGCCCGGGCGACCCTGCGCCACCGGATCAGCCTGCGGCCGGAGGCCGAGCAGGACGGCGTCACCGCCGACACCGTGCTCGACCAGGTGCTCGCCGTCGTGCCCGTCCCCCGGTAACGGGCAGCTGTGGCGATCACCGGCCGCGCCGTGGCGCTGGTCGCGCTCGGCATCGTCGTGGTGGCTCTCTCCCCGGCGCCGGGCGCGACCTTCGTGCTGGTGAACCTGCTGGTCGTCGCGCTGATCTGCGTCGACGTGTGGCTGGCGGGGCAGGTGCGTGCGTGCACGTTCGCCCGCTCCGGGCCGACCGCGGCCCGGCTGGGTCAGCCGGTTCAGCTCGTGCTGACCGTCACCAACGACGGAACCCGCACCGTGCGGGCCCGCATCCGCGACGGCTGGCCGCCGTCCGCCGGCGCCCGACCGCGGGTGCACCGGGTGACGGTGCCGGCGGGCGAGCGCCGGTTCCTGGAGACCACGCTGAACCCGACTCGGCGCGGTGACCGGATGCCCGTCCGCATCACCGTGCGCTCGCTGGGCCCGCTGGGCCTGGCCGGGCGGCAGGGCCGGCACCACTGCCCGTGGCGGGTGCGGGTGCTGCCGCCGTTCTCGTCCCGCCGGCACCTGCCGGCCGCGCTGGCCCGGCTGCGCGAGGTGGAGGGCGAGGTCGCGATCCGCGGCGGCGGCGCCGGCTCGGAGTTCGACAGCCTGCGGGAGTACGTCGTCGGCGACGACGTGCGGACGATCGACTGGCGGGCCACCGCCCGCCACCACGGCTCGGTGGTCGTCCGCACCTTCCGGCCCGAACGGGACCGCCGGGTCATCTGCGTCCTCGACACCGGCCGGACGTCAGCCGGCCGGGTCGGCGACGTCCCCCGGCTGGACCACGCGTTGGACGCCGCACTGCTGCTCACCGCCGTCGCCCTGCGGGCCGGGGACCGGGTCGGGCTGGTCGCCCACGACAGCACCAGCCGGATCTCCCTGCCGACCTCACGGGACAACGGCCTGCTGGCCCGGATGAGCGATGCGATGGCCACCCTGGAACCGGCCCTCGTCGAGGCCGACCACGCCGGGATGGCCTCGGCGGTGCTGCGCAACGCCTCCCGGCGTGCCCTCGTCGTCATCTTCACCGAGCTTGTCCCGGCGGTGATCGAGGACGGCCTGCTGCCGGCGCTGCCCACGCTGACCTCCCGGCACACGGTGCTCGTGGCCGCGCTGCGCGACCCCCGGCTTGACGAGCTCACAGCCGGGCACAGCGACGTCCACCAGGTGTACGCGGCGGCGGCGGCCGAGCAGACGCTGCTGCGGCGGCGCGAGCTGACCGAGGCACTGCGCCGCCGCGGCGTCGAGGTGGTGGACGTGGCACCGGCGCACTACGCGGCTCTGGTCACCGACACCTACCTCACGCTGAAGGCCCGCGGGCGCCTGTGACCGCGGCCCGCGCGGCGGCCCCCCGCGCGAGATCCGGGGTGCCCGGACGCTCCCGGGGCTCCGCGGCGGCGTCCAGGCCCGTCTCACGCACGACGGCACGCAGCTCCCGGACGACGCGCAGCGCCCGCTCCCCCGGATCGACGCGCGTGGTCGCGTAGACCTCCTGGGTCAGGTCGACGCCGTCGCGGCGGACCGGGACCCAGCGGAACGAGCCCGCCCGCGTGCCCGCGAACGAGCTGCCGCTCTTGAACGGCAACGCGATGTCGGACGGGACGACGACGGTGCCGTGACCGTCCTGGCCGAACGCGACGAGCACCTTGGTGCCATACGCCTCGTGCGCGACCCGGGCCGCGATCCCCGGATCGTCCGCAATGTGCTCGGCGATCTCCCGCTCGAGCATCTGACGGGAGCGTGCGGGCAGCGGCGGCACCAGCAGCCGGCGCCGGACCAGATCCCGAAGCTCGATGCCGTGCTCGGCCTCGTTTTCGGCCTCGGCCTCAACCTCGGCGGAGTCGATCATCGCCTCGAGCCTGGATGTGTAGAGCCGGTGCCGGTCGAGGGCGGGCGGATCGCCCACCCGCCTGGGCGGCGGGCCGATGACGAGGTCCGTCGCGCCGTGCAGGAGCGACCCGATGACGTTCTCCTCGAACACGACCATCGACCGGTCCTGCTCGCCCAGCACGTTGGTGGTGCACTCGATGTGGTCATCCGACCGGCCGTCACGCCCGCCGGCGTCACCGCCGGGACGTTCGTCGGCGACCGTCACGCGCAGCCGACGCATCACCGCGGAGACCAGGTGCGCGTGCTGCGGGAGGAACGTGATGCGCAGCGTCGACGAGCCGGCGTCCGACAACGCACCCCAGCGGTCCATCATCTCCCGTGCCTGGCGGTACACCTCCGTCCCGAACACCGAGAGGCCACGCCGGTCCTGGGCGAAGAGGCTGCGGCCGGCGAAGGCCGACTGGAGCAGGTCGAGGTTCTGCCGGACGGCGTTCGGGGTCTGGCGGAGCTCGTCCGCGGCCCGGCTGACCGAGCAGTCGAGCTCCGCGACCGAGACGAAGACCCGCAACCTGGCAAGGGTGATCCGGGGGTCGGGACCGCGTCCGCGCTCGTGCTGAGGCACAAGCTGAGCTTGGCACAGCTCAGAAGATTTTGTGTGCCTCAGAGCAGCGCAAGTTCTGTGGGTACGGAAATAAAGCTGCTCTTGCTCACGGTCGAGGACGGCCGGCACGATAGGCGGGTGGACATCCTTGATCCGGATCTTGCGGCACGCATCGGCGCGCTCGGCGCCGCGGATGCCGACGGCGTAGGGCGCGAGGCGTGCGCGCTGTTCGCCGCCGGGTACGGGCGGCGCGACGCGCGCGACCTCGCCCGAGCCCTGCACTGGCTGCTGCGCGGCAATCCACTGGTCTGCTCCAGCACCCGGATCATGCACGCTCTCGCGAACGGCGCGGGCAGCACGCGATCCGGCACGATGATCCCCAGCCCGACGCTTCCGGACGAGCCGCTCGCCGCCGGCACGCTCCCGGCCCGGGCGCCCGCCGCCCCGCCACGCCCCGCGGGGCCCTCGCTCGCCGGTCTCGCCGGGCTCCCCGCCCTTTCGGACGCGCAGTGCGCCGCGCTCGCCGTCGCCCTCGATCTCAACCACGGCCTGGAGCAGGGCACGGCCCGCGCGGACGGGTCCCTGCCGCCCCACGGCGCGACCGCGGACCTCATCGAGCTGCTGGCCCTCGGCCGCCGGCTGGCGCTGGCGCTCGAGCTGCTCCGCCGTCCGGACTATTTCCTCTCCGAGATGTACCGGGGCGAGGAACTCCTGATCGGCTAGGACGGCCGACCGAGCTGGCCGGCCGCTGCCGTACGACAACAGGCGTTGCGGTTACGACGCTACGGGCACGAGATCCGCGGCCAGGGACTCGTCGAGATCGCCGCGTTCTCCGGCGGCGACCGCACGGCTCCCGTAGATCCACACGTAGGCGACGAAACCCGCCCAGGCCAGCGCACCGATCCCGATCCGGATCGCGGTGGGCAGGGACGACGGTGTCACGAACGCCTCGATGACCCCGGAGATGGCGAGCACGACCGCCATCCCCAGGACAATCCCGATCGCGGCCCTCCCCTCGGCCGCCAGCGCCTCCACCCGGCGCCGAGGCCCCGGAGCAATGATCGACCATCCCAGCCGCAGGCCGACCGCGCCGGCCACGAAGACCACGGTGAGCTCCAGCATCCCGTGCGGCAGGATGAGGGAGAAGAACTGCCCGCCCTCCCCGCAGCTGCCCATGTAGCCGCCGACGATGCCCAGGTTCACCGAGTTCAGCAGCAGGACGAGAAGCGTCGGGATGCCGAACAGGACACCGAACGCCACCGCCTGTGCCGCCACCCAGGCGTTGTTGGTCCAGACCTGGCTGGCGAACGACGAGGCCGGGTTCTCGGTGTAGTAGCTGGCGAAATCCGACCGGCACAGGTCGGCCACCTCGTCGGGCGGGACGAGGTTCGCCCGGGCGTCCCCATTGTTCATGATCCAGAGTGCGAACGCGAGCGCGACCAGCAGCGACAGCACCGTGGTCGCGATCACCCAGTAACGGCGCACGTAGACCGCGGCGGGGAACGTGACGGCGAAGAACCTGCCCACGACATGCCAGCCCTGGTCCGGCGCACCGACGACCGCGGCCCGGCCCCGGGTGACCAGACTCGCCAGATCGTCGACCAGGTTGGGGTCGTGGGATCGGCCGCGGATCACCGACAGGTGGGTGGCGGCGCGCTGGTACAGCTCGACCATCTCGTCGAGCTCGTCGGCGGACATCCGCCGCGGCCGGCCGGCCCGATCGACCAGCTGGCCCAGCCGAATCCATTCCGGACGGTGGACGGCGACGTACGCATCGAGGTCCATGGGACGCTTACTCTTCCAGACCGGTCCGCGCCCCGCGCGTGCCGGGCATGATCGGTCGTGACCGGAACGGCGGCAGGCGCGCGGGGAGCGGGGAGCGGCGGATGAACCAGGTGGTCACGGGTGAGGCCGTCGCCATCGACCTGCGGGTCGCCCGGCTGGGCTCCCGCATGATCGCCGGGCTCATCGACCTCGCCATCCAGGGCTATGCCCTGTACACGATCGCCATCGTGGGCTTCATCGTGGTCCAGCCGGGCGACGAGGCCCTGACGGCCGCCCTCTTCCTCGTCATCTATGTGGGTGTCGTCCTCGGGTATCCCGTCGCGTGCGAGACCTTCATGCGGGGCCGCACGGTCGGGAAGATGGTGCTGGGCCTGCGGGTCGTCCGTGACGACGGTGGTCCGATCCGCTTCCGGCACGCGCTCACCAGGGGGCTGATCGGCACGGTCGCCGAGCGGCCAGGGCTGTTGCTCGGCCTGCCCGCCGTGATCTGCATGCTCTGCTCGAGCCGCTCCAAGCGCCTCGGTGACGTCTTCGCCGGCACCGTCGTCCTGCAGGCGAACGTGCCGCGTACCATCGGCGCGCTCCCGACCGTCCCGCCGCCGCTGGTCGGCTGGGTCAGCACCCTCGACCTGACCGGTGTGGACGACGAGCTCGCCGTGCGCGCCCGCCGCTTCCTGGCCCGGGCACACGAGCTCTCGGACGATTCCCGGGAGCGGATCGGCGGTGCCCTGCTGCACGAGATCCGCGCGGCGGTAGCACCACAACCCCCTTCGGACGCGCCCGGCTGGGCCGTCGTGTCCGCCGTGCTCGCCGAACGAACTCGCCGCGCGTACGTACGGCTGACGGCAGGCCGCCAGCCCCATGCCGGGGTCACGGGATATCCACCCGGCGGACCGGCGGGCTGGTCCCCCGGCGGTCCGAATCCAGGAGCGGCGGCATACCCGCCCTTCCACGCCGTGCCCTACCCGAGCGCCCCGTTCCCGGCGGCGCAGCACCCAGGCGCACCGTTCCCGGCGGCGCAGCACTCAGGCAGCGCCCCGTTCCCAGCGGCGGCCTACCCGGGCTCCCCGTTCCCGGCGACGCGACACCCAGGCGCATCTTTCCCAGCCGCGCACTACCCGGGCGCACAGGTCCCTGCCGGGCCCCAGCCGGACGCGGCGTCCCCGACCGCGGCCTACCCGGAGGCACCCGTCCCAGCTACTCCCCAGCCCCCTAACACCCCACCGCCACCCCCCACACACCCTCGGTGACGCGAACGAGGCTGCGGCCCGGGCTGCGGCTGAGTGCGGCGGCTCACTGAAGTGTGGCGGCTCGCTGAACTGGGGCGGGGCGCTGAAGTGTGGCGGCTCAATGAGTCCCTGGACCCCGTCAGCCGCCGCACATCCAGCCCATCCCACTTTGGTGCCAACTCGGGCAGCTCGAGCCAGGGAGGAGGCGGATGGGCCAGGCCGGCCGAGCGTTCCGGGAACTCGGTGGGGCGGACGGGTGACACCGGTGGGCGCGCAGGGTGACCGGGGTGGGTGAGCGCAGCGGCGGCGTGGGGCAGCGCGGGCCGGATGGGCGCGGCCCGGCTCGCTCGTCTAGCGTTCTTGGGAGTGGGATCCACCGGGGTGGACCGTGACGAACCGGATCCGTTACCCCTGGGCCGCGTGGCGGTGCGCATCCGATGACCTTCTCGGGTCGGATGAGCGACCTTGCGCGGCGTCACGCATGCTTGACGGGTCCGGTAGGGCAGGGCTCCGGCACGCACAGCCGGGCCCGCGAGGGTTGGGGGTGACAGCGACGGTACAGGGACAGGAGTCGGCATCCCCGGTCCGCGGTGACGCCGCGTCCGGTCGTGCCGGACGCAGGAGAGGCCCGCAGGTCCGTATGGCGGGCAGGCCGCGGGGAGGCATCACCCATCCGGACGAGACGGGTGGTCCCGCCGGCGAGACGAGTGGGCCCGCCCGGCGGTCCCGCGGTGGGCCTGACGGGCCCGGGCGGCTCGGGAGGTCGGTGCCGCGTCCCCCGGGCACGCGCCCGCGCGGCACGCCGGCGCCGCTCGGCAGCGCCGACGACCTGCCGTTCGGGCCACCGACCGGCGGAATCCGCCGTCCGGTCGACCGGCGGCGGCACCTCACCCGGATGGGGCTCGTCGCCACCGCCATGGGTGTCGCGGTCGGGCTCATGGCGCTGCCGTTCCTGAGCGCCGCGGGGCTGTTCGCGAAGGCGTCCGCCGACCACTTCCTCGAGCTTCCCTCGGACCTCGTGACCCCGCCGCTGCCACAGAGATCCACGATCCTGGCGGCGGACGGATCCGTGATCGCCACGCTGACCGGGGCGGAGGACCGGCAGGTCGTCCAGGGCGACCAGATCCCGAAGATCATGCGCGAGGCGATCGTCGCGATCGAGGACGCCCGTTTCTACTCCCACAACGGCGTCGACCCGCAGGGGGTGCTGCGGGCCGCGGCGCGCAACAGCGAGGCCGGCTCGACCACCCAGGGTGGCTCCACTCTGACCCAGCAGTACGTGAAGAACGTCCTGCTGCAGGACGCCAGCACTCCCGAGGAGCGCGACGCGGTCGCCGGCGACTCGCTCGACCGCAAGCTGCGCGAGCTCCGCTACGCCGTCGCGATCGAGCAGCGGTTCAGCAAGGACGAGATCCTCACCCGGTACCTGAACATCGCCTACTTCGGCGACGGCGCGTACGGCGTGGGGACGGCGGCCGAGCACTACTTCGGCGTTCCCATCTCCGAGGTCACCCTCGAGCAGGCCGCCCTGCTCGCCGGGCTCGTCCAGAGCCCGTCGCGCTACGACCCGGTGAACCACCCGCAGGCCGCGCTCGAGCGCCGGAACATGGTGCTCACCCGGATGGCCGACGAGAACTACGTCAGCCGCACCCAGGCGGACGCCGCCCGGCAGATGCCGATCGACGTCCTCACCGACCAGCCGACCACGCAGGACTCCTGCGAGACCTCGTCGGCGCCGTTCTTCTGCGACTACATCCGGACCCAGCTGAGCGCCAACCCCGCGCTGGGCGCCACCAAGGAGGAGCGTGACCGGCGGATCCACGAGGGTGGCCTCGTCATCAAGACCACGCTGAACCCGCAGGTGCAGCAGGCGGCGCAGATGGCCGTCAACTCCACCGTCCCGCCGGACAACCGGGTGTCCGCGACCGAGGTCGTCATCCAGCCGGGCACCGGCGCGATCCTCGGGATGGCGGTCAACCGCGTCTACGGGACCGACGAGGCGGCGAACCAGACGAAGGTCCCGCTGCCGACCAAAGACACGTTCCAGCCCGGGTCGACCTTCAAGACGTTCACCGTGGCGGCCGCGCTCGAACAGGGCTACGGCGTGAACACGGCGTGGTACTCCCCCGCCTGCTACTCGACCGACGCGTTCCCGCTCGACCGCGGCGAGGGCGACTGCCCCAAGGGCTACCAGAACTCCGACCCGGCCGAGGCCGGCATCTACCGGATGGACGACGCGACCTGGGACTCGGTCAACACCTACTTCATCCAGCTCGAGGAGAAGGTCGGGGTGCCGGCGGTCGTCGAGATGGCGACCCGGCTCGGCGTGTCCGCCGACCACCTCAAGGACATCCCGGCCACCAAGGGCGACGTCACCATCGGTGGCGAGTACGTGAGCCCGATGGACATGGCGCTCGCCTACTCCACGCTGGCGGCCGGCGGCGTCCGGTGTGAGCCGCGTTTCGCCACCTCGGTGGTCGACTCCGGCGGGCAGCAGATCGACGTGGGCAACACGCCGAAGTGCGAGCGGGTGCTGGCCCAGGGCGTCGCGGACACCACGACGAGCATCCTGGCCGGCGTGCTGACCAGGGGCACCGGCGGCAACGCCCGGTTCGACCACCCCGCCGCGGGCAAGACCGGCACCAACGACGGCTTCTCCAGCGCCTGGTTCGTCGGCTACACACCGCAGATCGCGGCGGCGGTGGCGGTCGGCGACCCGAACGGCGCGGTCGCGCACCCGCTGCGCAACGTCGTCGTGAACGGCCGCACCTGGCCGCACGTGTTCGGCGGCGACCTGCCGGCGATGATCTGGGGCGCCTCGATGCGGGGCGCGCTGGCCGGGCAGCCCGTGCAGGCCCTGCCCGCCGCGGACCCGGCCGTGGCCCGCGGAACCAAGGGTGGCCGGCTCATGAACACCCCACCACCCGCACCGACCCCGACGCTGCCGAACCTGGGCGATCTGCTGCCGGGTGCGGGCACCGGCCCGACCCCGGGGCTGCCCGGGGTCGGGCAGGGCGGTGGTCAGGGGCAGGGCCAGGTCATCGTGCCGCAGACCAACCAGGGGCAACAACAGCAGGGCCGCCCCGGCCGCAACGACCAGGGCCGCTAGGCGTCGCCCGGCCCGGGGCCCGAGCGGAATCCCGCCGACAGGTCCCGGGCCGGGTGACCCCCAGGTGGCCCGTCCGGGAAAACCGGTGGCGGCGGGCGGGCCGGACCGGGACAGTGGACCCACTGGCGGCGTTGGCTGGGCGCTGGCGGGTTTCGGCCGGCGCTGGCGTAACCCGGGTAGATGAACACGGCGCGGGGCGGTGACGTGACCGAGGATCTACCACCCGAGCCGGTCGCGTCGCTGCTCGCGGCCGGCCACCCGGAGCGGGTGTGGGAGCTGCTTCCGAGCCTGACCTTCGGTGACGCGCTGCGGGTGGCCTCGCTTCTGCACCGAACCGGCTGGCGCCCCGGCGGCCGGGGCGACGGGCACGGTGACACCCACGCGAGACGGAGCGCGGCGCTGTTCGATCTGCTGGTGCACACGAACCAGCAGGTGGGCCTGGGCCGGAGCGGCCGAGATGCGGCCTCCGCTTTCAGGTTCCCACCCGTCGCCCGCGGGCTGACCGGGCTCGGGATCGCCACCGCGGCACAACCGTCACTGGCGCCCGATACAGGCCTGATCGCCCTCGTCCACCGGGACGGGTCGTTCCGGGTCGACCACCTGACGATCTGGGATCCGTGGAGCTGCCGGCGGGTGTGGTGGCATCCGCTGCCCCGCGGGCTCGGTGGCGGCCGGTTCACCCGGCTGCTGTTCGCCGCCGACGGCCAGATCTTCGCCTGCCACCGGCCGGACCGGTTCCCGCGCGAGCCCGAGCGCCTGCTCGTGTTCGGCTACGACGCCGGCTCGTTGGTCGTCCGCGAGCTGGACTCCGCCCCTTCGGGCTTCTACGCGCTGGCACCCATGCCCGCCGGACCGGACGAGGCGGTCTGCGCCGTGCGCGCGGACGGTGAAATGACGGTGTGGCCGGCGGTGCCGGACGGCGCGCCCGGCCACCCGCGGCCGCCGTCCGTCCGCCTGCCCGTACCGGCCGGCCACGAGCTGGACGTCGGACTGCGCCCCGACGCCAACCTGGCCGTCTCCGCGGACGGCGAACGGATCTGCCTTGTCACCCGACGGCGCCCCGGAACGTCGCGTCAGGTCACTGTCGCCGATCGGCGGACGGGAAAGGAGCTCGCCGCCGCCACGATCGAGTCCGCCGTGGCGGAGGTCTCCTTCCTCCCCGACGGCGAGACGGCCGCGTCCCGCGCGGGGAGCACCGTGTCGTTCCTCGGCGGGAGCGCGCCGGTCGCGGACTGGCCCGTCGGGCCCGCCCAGCGTGTGCTCTTCCTCCCGGATGGCGAGCATGTGCTGGTCGCGCACGCGAGCGGGTCGATCGAGGTCCACACCTGGCCGGACCGCGCACTGGTCGGCTTTCTCAGCGGGCCGGAGTTCCTGATCACGCTGGCCGTCTCGCCCGCCGGGGACAGGGTCGTGGCCCTCGGCGAGCGGGGGCGGGTGCAGACCACCGTCTGGGACAGCGCGGTGCTGCGCCTGTTGCACCGACCGCTCGCCGAGGCCGCCCCGCGGGCGCCGGCCCTCGTCCGGGCGATGTCCGCGCAGGCGGCCGGTGATCGGTGGGAGCTCCAGCTGCGCGCGCTGGCGGCAATTCTCGAACACCGACCCCAACCGGGCCGTCGGGAATAACAGACGCCGACCGGCCGATAACGACCTATCGAACGGCGAAACATTGATTTCCGAACTACGCTCGATTCATGACCGAAGTAGAGCGCGGTACGCGCCATGGCCTGATTACCGACCCGCCCTGCCGTTCCCAGATCCTGGAGGCGTGGCAGGCAGCCGGACTGGAATCCGGGAAGTTCTTTCCTGCCACGGAGGCCGGACTCCGGGACCCGTACGCCCCGGACGACATATCAAGCAACCAACCGCCCGCGGACGGCAAAATCGCCAGCGCGGGCCATGATTTCGCCTCCGTATTGGACGATCCGAGCCGCAACTGGGCGAAGAACCCGGTGAAGGCGGGCCAGGAACTAACCGTCACCTGGCATTACCACGCCGCACACAAGACCCGGCGGTGGAACTATTTCATCACCCGGGACGGGTGGGATCCGAATGCCCCGCTCACCCGCGCCCAGTTCGAACCAGAGCCCTTCTACCGGGTCGAGAACTCGGGACAGCCCTACTGGTCGGCTGATGACCTCATCCCGCCGGATCCGACCGTGCACACGTTTACGCTGCCCACCCGACGCGGCTATCACGCGATGCTGGCCGTGTGGGAGGTAGCCGACACCGGAAATGCCTTCTATCAGGTCATGGACCTTAGTTTCTCCTGATCACCCCCTGCCCTGACGAGGGAGTCACCGGACCGCCGCAGCCTGCACGGCCGAACCGGTCCCGAGGACGTCCCTGCGGGGCACGCCGGCCGGCCGCGTCACCCGACCCGGCCGGCCAGGCCTCACTCACGTCCGGCGGTCCGGGGGCCCGGCGGTCAGCCGGTCAGCGGTGCGGCAGTCAGCCGTCCAGCAGCCAGCGGTTCAGCGGGGGGTGCCGATCTCCCGCAGCCGCAGCGCGGCGCCGGGGTCGACCCCGAGTGCGAGTCCCACGTAGCTGCCCGCGAAGTCAATCAGGCCGATCAGGGAGGCCAGGCGCTCCAGCGGCGCCGTGCCCTCCGCCCGCAGCTCGGTGACGCCGACGCCGTGCTCACCCGCGAGGACGACAGCCCGCTCCGCCGCGCGGGCGATCTCGGGATGCTCACCGGCGGGATCACGCAGCAGGATCAGCCGAAGCCGCACGACGGCCTCGTCATCGACCCGGTCGCGGAAGAAGTCGGCCAGGTCGTCGGCGTCGCCGCCTTCGCCGCCGTCCGGGGCGGCCCCGCCGTTGCCGGATCCGAAGGCTCCGCTGAACAGGGCGACCTGGTCCTCGGCCGGATGCGGCAGCGCCCCGACCAGCGCGGGATAACCGGCGCTCACCGCGAGCACACCCGCGGCCCGGGTGGCGGCGACCTCGGTCAGCCGGGTCGTCCCCCACCACAGTGGCAGGGCGCCGGCCAGCTCGAGGGCCAGCGTCTTCGCCGGGTTGACGAACGACTCGCTCGTCGGCCGGCACCTGGTGGCCATCGCCTCCAGGCGCACGGCGGCGGCCTCGATCGCGGCCTCGCCCTCGCGGTGCACTCCGAGCGCCGCCGCGGCCGCGAGCAGCGGGACGGCCAGCGACCACAGTCCGGTGTACGCCGGCCGGGCGTCGGGCAGCGCCACGAACGGCGCCCTGGCCAGCTCCGCGAGGTGGGACAACGGAGACTCCGCGGGGCCGACGACGGCCAGCCGGCAGCCCCGCCGGTGCGCCTCCTCGACGGCCGAGAGGGTCTCCGCGGAGGTACCGGACACGGACACGGCGAGGACCACGTCGGCCACCCCGGCCCAGCCGGGAAGCCCGTGCCGATGGTGCGCGATCACGGGCACCGGTGCGGCCTGCCCGGCGACGGCGTCGAGCACGTCCCCGGCGAGCGCCGAGGCGCCCACCCCGACGACCACGACCGCGCGGGGCCGGCCGTCGGCCGCGAGCGACCCGACACCGGCCTCCTGCGCCAGGCGCCAGCTCTCCCGGACCTGGCGCGCAGCCGAGGCCGTGTTCGGGAGCAGGTTGAGCGTGTCCGCAGCCTCGAGCCTGCGCGCGTCGTCCAGGATGTGCTCGTCGACGTTCACGCGGGCCGCGCGGCGCCGGTCAGGACGAGGATCCGGCCGCGGCCGGGAACGGCTTCGCCTCGTCGAGCAGCATCACCGGGATGTCGTCGCGGACCGGGAAGGCCAGACCGCACGACTCGCAGACCAGCACGGGAGCGCCGTCCAGCGTCTCCTGCCGCAGCGGAGCATGCTCCGGGCACGGGCAGGCGAGGATCTCCAGCAACAGGGGGTCGAGGCTCATCAGGAGTTCTCCCTTCCACCGCGGATGCAGACGAGGATGTCGTCGCGCAGCCGGCACATCGTGGCATCATCGCGCCCTTCGACGTTCAGGCGCAGCAGTGGCTCGGTATTGGACGGCCGGAGGTTGAACCACGACCCGTCGGCCAGCGACACGGTCAGCCCGTCCATGCGGTCGATGTCGACCGCCCGGGCGGCGTAGGCCTTCTCGACCTCGTTCATCGCCACGTCGGCGTCCGCGACCTCGGAGTTGATCTCCCCGGAGGCCGCGTAGCGGGCGTAGCCGCCGAGCAGGCCGGACAGCGGGCCGCCCTGCCCGCCCAGCGCGGCCAGCACGTGCAGGGCCGCGAGCATGCCGGAGTCCGCGCGCCAGAAGTCCCGGAAGTAGAAGTGACCGGAGTGCTCGCCGCCGAACACCGCGCCGGTGCGGGCCATCTCGGCCTTGATGAACGAGTGGCCGACGCGGGTGCGCACCGGCGCGCCGCCGCGCTCGGTCACCAGCTCGGGGACGGCCCGGCTGACGATCACGTTGTGGATGATGGTCGCGCCCGGCTCGCGGCGCAGCTCGCGCTCGGCGACCAGGGCGGTGATGACCGACGGGGAGACGATCTCGCCGCGCTCGTCGACGACGAAGCAGCGGTCGGCGTCGCCGTCGAAGGCGAGCCCGATGTCCGCGCCCGAGGAGCGCACGGCGGCCTGCAGGTCGCGCAGGTTCTCCGGCTCGATCGGGTTGGCCTCGTGGTTCGGGAAGGAGCCGTCGAGCTCGAAGTACATCGGGGTGACGGTCAGCGGCAGCCCGTCGAACACCGCCGGGACGGTCAGACCGGCCATGCCGTTGCCGGCGTCCACGACGACCTTCAGCGGGCGGATCCGGCTCAGGTCGACGAGGGAGCGCAGGTGACGCGCGTAGTCGTCACGCAGGTCGCGGGTGGTGACGGTGCCCGGCCGGCCGGTGTACTCCGGCACGCCGGCCTCGATCAGCGCCCGGATCTCCGCCAGGCCGGTCTGCTGCCCGATCGGCGCCGCGCCGGCCCGGCACAGCTTCATGCCGTTGTACTTCGCCGGGTTGTGCGAGGCGGTGAACATGGCACCGGGCAGGTCCAGCGAGCCGGCCGCGAAGTAGAGCAGGTCGGTCGACCCGAGACCGGCGGCGATGACGTCCGCGCCCTGGCTGGTGGCGCCGTCCGCGAAGGCGGCCGCCAGCGGGACGGAGGACTCGCGCATGTCGTGGGCGGTGACGATCCGGTCGGCTCCGAGCAGGCGGACGAACGCCGCGCCGGTGGCCCGAGCCACCTCCGCGTCGAACTCGGACGGCACCACACCTCGCACGTCGTATGCCTTGAAGATCCGTGAGAGGTCGTGCACCCCGTAACCACCTTCCCTGACCGGCGTCGATCGACCGGGTTGACCTTATCCGGCCGGGGTGACATCTCCGTCAGCGCCTTGCCGCGCGGGGCGGCTTCGGCGCGGGACGGGTTCGGCGCGGGACGGCGTCACGAGGCATGGCAGGCCGGCGCCGGTGCGCCGGTGCGAGGTACCGCGGCGGCGGGCGGGTCAGACGCGGGCGGGTCAGGCGGACGTCACGACGGGCTCGGACGTCACGACGGGCTCGGCACCGCACGCAGGTGGCCGCGGCCACGGCCACCGGGACCGCCGGGACCGCCGGGCGGCACCGCACCGGGACCAGCGGGACCGGCCGGACCGGTGGGCGGCTCCGGCCCACGGCGCGGGGCGGAGTCACGCACGGCGTCGGCGAGCGCCTCGATGTCGTCGGACGTCGGCTCCTGGCCGGCCTGTTGGTGTTCGGCCTGCTCGGCCTCGATCCGGACCACGGCCCAGCCGAGCGGCACGGTCAGCCGGTCGGCGTGGACCCCACACAGGTCATACGAGTGCGGCTCGACGAACGGCGACAGCGGACCGAGTACGGCGGTGGACTCCGCGTAGGCGTAGGTGAGCGTGGCGATCGCGGCCGCGGAACAGGCCGAGCGGGAGCAGCGCCGAGGCTTCACGTTCCGGACGGTAGACCCCGGAACGGGCGACGGCCACCACCGCCCGCCGTGTCGCGCACCGACAGAGGTCACTGTGACGCAGTGGTTATCGCCCGGTTGCTCCACGCACACAATTACACCAGAACGTCGCACACGCTTCGACCAAAACCGCCTTCTGACGCCGTGTCGATCCTGGTCGGGCCCCCCTAGGTGGGGGTGTGGCGGGGGTCCGGAGCCGACTTGCCCGGTTCGCCACGCCGCCGCGGTGATCGCCGGACGGACCCGGCGTTACCCTGGCACGATGGCCGAACCAGCCAGCACGCCCAGGGTGCGCTTCCCCGCGGCCGGACGCCCGATCCCCGCTCGTCGACGGCGGGACAGGCGCGGCCGCGGCATGCGTGGCACGCTCCTACCCCCGGACGTGCCCGCCTACGCCACCCGCGGTGAGCGTTTCGACGACCTCGTCCTGGACGCGGTCGAGCACCTGGACCACCGGTGGTCCGCCGAGCTCGCCGACGTCGAGTTCGCCGTCGAGGATGTACCGCCGATCACGGTGACCGACGACAGCATCCCGCTGGCGCACTACCAGCCGGCCACCGGAAAGGGCCGCTCGGCCACGCCGCGGCGGATCGTCATCTACCGGCGCCCGCTCGAAGCGCGCGCCGTCGACAACGAGGACCTCGCCGAGCTGGTCCTCGACGCGATCATCCACGAGGTCGCCGAGATGATGGACGTCGACCCGGCCGTGATCGACCCCGAAGGCCATGGCTGGGGCGACGACGAGGAGTAGGGCCCACCACGAGAGCCACCCGACGGGCTCAGAGCCGCTCACGACCGCCGACGCGGGGACGGAGACACGTGTGACCATCGGGGAGACCACACCAGCCAACACCGGGACGTCCGTTCGGAGGTGGGACGCGCGGACCGGCCGACCGGCGGGCGCGCCACGCGGGGCACCACCACCGCCGCGTGCCCCGGTCCGCGTCCTGGAGCTGCACGGCCGGGCACAGCGCTACGCCTGGGGCTCGCCGACCGCGATCCCCGACCTGCTGGACATCCCGTCCGACGGGGAGCCCGTCGCCGAGCTGTGGCTGGGCACCCACCCCCAGGCCCCGGCCGAGGTCGTGGACACCGGAACCTCAGGCCGGCGGGCGGCCGCCGACCTCGTCGGTGAGCTGCCCTTCCTGCTGAAGGTGCTGGCCGCGGACAAGGCCCTGTCGCTGCAGGTCCACCCGAACGCGGAGCAGGCACGCGCCGGCTTCGACGCCGAGCAGGCCGCCGGGATCGCTCCCGACGACCCGCGCCGCCGCTACCGGGACCGCAACCACAAACCCGAGCTGATCGTGGCCCTGACGCCGTTCCGGGCCCTCGCCGGCATCCGGGCGCCCGGCGCCACCCTCGCGGTCGCGCGCGGGCTCGGCCATCCCGGCCTGATCGCCGCGTTCGCGCCCCTGGCGACCGATCCGGCCGGCGGCGCCACCCAGGTGCTACGCAGCCTGCTGACACTCCCCCCGCAGGCCGGCGAGGAGCTGGCCGCCGGGGTGGTCGCAGCCGCCGGGCGGGTCTCCCCCGACGCGGACGAGCAGTTGCGTCGCGCGGCCGAGCTCGTCCTGCTGCTCGCCGAGACCCACCCCGGGGACGTCGGCATCGCCGCGGCGCTGCTGCTCAACGACGTCACGCTGCGCCCCGGCGAGGGCCTGTTCCAGCCGGCGCGGCTGCTGCACGCCTACGTCCAGGGCGTCGGGATCGAGATCATGGCCACGTCGGACAACGTCCTGCGTGGCGGGCTCACCCCGAAGCACATCGACGTCGACGAGCTGCTGCGGATCCTCGACCCGCGCCCCACCGGCGCGCCGGTACTCACCCCGCGCCCGCTGGCGACCGGCCCCGGCGGCCAGCTGCGGGCCTGGGATGTGCCGGTGGACGACTTCGTCCTGCGCGAGGCTGTCTGCGCCGGGGGCAGCGTGGCGGTGCCCGACACGTCCGTGCTGCTGGCGGTGGAGGGCAGCGTCGAGGTCGCGGGCACGGACCTGGCGGGCTCGCCGCTGGCGCCGATGACCCTGCGCCGCGGCGGCTCGGCCCTGGTGACCGGCCCGGCAGCCCTGACACTCACCGGCACGGGACGGGTCTTCGCCGCGGGCTCCCGCGTCTGAGCCCGGCCAGACAGAGAGCACACGCAGACCACTACACCTTCGTCCGGCCGGGGCGGGTGCCGCTCACCAGGCGACGCGCGGATCGGCCAGCGACGCCGGACCGTACCGGAGGCGCCACGTGCCGGTAAGCGGCACGACGGCCGAGACGGTCCGCGGCACCAGCGCGGTCGCCACTCCCGCGGACGGCGCTCCCGCGGACGGCGGCGCGGTGCCGAGGACCTGGCTCGCGACGAGCGGGCCGCCGGTGCCGACGACACGCGCACCGACGCGGCCCGCCGGCAGCGGCGCCAGCACCGCGCGGCCCGCGCCAACCTCGAACCGGCGGCCGTCGACCCAGACGGTGGCGGCCCGCCCGGGCGCGACCAGGACGAGCGCGCCGGCCGTCCAGGCCGGTACCGGCGCCGACGCGACGACCAGACCCGGCGGCGTCGGCCCGGCCGCGCCCGGGTCACCGACGACGACGCCCGCCCAGCGGGGCCGCTCCGGAACGACCCCGGCGACCCAGGTACGCCCGTTCGGCGGACCGCCGCCCGGCGCCGCGGGGGCCGCCGCGGCCACGCCGGTGGGCAGGCCGAGCGCCGCGACGATCCCGCCCCCGTCCGTCGACTCGACCAGCAGGGCGGACGGACTCGCCGGAGTCAGCGTGACCGGCCGGCGCAGCGCCGCGCCGGCCGGGATCCGTACGGCCTCCAGGCCGACCGGGGTGTGGCGACCCGAGGCCGTGATCACACTGACGCGTACGATCGCCGCCGCTCCGGGAGCGGAGAGCACGAGATCGGCCGTTGGCGGGCCGGCAGCCGGTGCCCCCGCACCGTCGGACCCGGCAGGGGTGAGGAACCCGCCGAGCAGGACCCGGGTAGCCGGACCGGCGGTCGGCGGCACAGGCGTGGCCGCCGCCGGCCCGGAGCCGCTCGCGCGGTCGACCAGCCAGCTCAGGACCCGGCCGGTGTGCACGTCGACGTCGACGGTGGTCACGGTCGCCTCGGGGGCGAGCTCGGCCAGGCGCCGGCTGACCGTGCGCCCGACCGGAACGGTCACCTCCACCCGGGGCGCAGTCTGGCCCGACGACACGGCGCCCACACTGACCCGGGCCGGCCGCGGACCGGTGTTCGTCCAGTACAGGATGGGATCGCGGCCGGCGACGGTGGCCGGGCCGGCGAACCACGTCCGCGCGCGGGACTGCTCGCAGCGGGCTCGCAACGGTCCCGCTCCCGACCCGGGGGAGGTCACGGTCGCGGTGAGGCCGGCCGCGGCGGACCCGGTCGCGACAAGCCGCAACGGACCGCCGGCAGGCCCCCGCGCCACCGACTGGCCGCTGTCCGGCCCGCCCAGGTCCGGGTGGCCCAGGTCCGGGCCACCCGAGTCTGGACGCGGCAGGTAGAGCAGCTCGTCGTGCTGGCGGTCGCCGCCGAGCAGCGCGCCGCCACCGGACGACCGGACCACCCCGTCGGGCCCCGAGCCGCGCACGACGTCCAGCAGCTGGGGCACCTGCCCCCTCAGACCGAGATCCGGGCAGTCCAGGGTGGCCGCGGTGACCGGCCTGGGGACGGCTGCGGGCGGGCGAGGCCCCGCCGTGGTGAGCAGGGCCGCGACCACCCCGACCAGGCACGCCACCCCGACCGGCACCACGATCCGCTTCACGTGGTCTCCGCCCGCGTGGCCGCCGCGCGGCGGCCGCGGCGCCGGCGCGGGACGGCGGCCAAGAGGCCCGTGGCCAGCAGGAGCGCCCCGGCTGCGGCGGTCGCCAGCACGGCGGCGCGGTGGCGGTGGTGATCGTAGGAGACCTCGAGCAGGCCGCCCTCGGCCGGCAGGACGAACGCCTGCGCCCAGCCGTCCGCGACCGCCGCGGGCAGTGGCGCGCCGTCCAGGGTCGCCCGCCAGCCGGAATCGGCGGGTTCGGCGAGCACCACCCGGCGCCCCGCGGCACCGCCGGGCAGCCGGGTCGATCCGGCCGGACCGGGCGAGCCGAGCCGGAGCAGGGTCGTGCCTTCCCCGGCGCCGGGGGCGGGGACCGGGCGCCACAGCAGCACGTCGGGGCCGCGCTTCTCCCGGGAGAGGCCGTCCACCGCGTCGAGCGCGGCCACCAGCGCCGGGTCGGCCGAACCCGCCGGGACGACGACCGCGGCCACACCGAACGCCGGCAGCGCGTCGGCGGCGTCCGGGAGACCGGCGGAGATGTCCGCCACGAGCGTCGCGAGCACCCGGTCGGCAGCGGAGGACGGCCGGTGCGGGGCGGCGGCGGGGAACCTAGGCCCGCCCTGGGCGGCCAGGCTGTACGCGACCGGCCCCGACGGCCCGGACCGGCGCAGCACCAGGACGCGCGCGCCTGGTCCGCCCGTCCGGCTCAGCGCGGCGACCGCGCGGGCCGGGCTCTCCTCCTGCGCGGGACCCGGGATCGGCGTCGCGGTGGCCAGGCCGGCGGCGAACGCCAGCACGCATCCGCCGAGCAGGATCGCCCCGACCCGGGCCGTGGCCGGCGCCCAGCCGGTGGCCACACCACCGGCCCCGGAGGACGCCCGACGGCCGAGCAGGCGGGGGCAGGCGGTGAGCAGCAGGCACAGCGCCACGAAGAGGCACAGTGCCACGAAGAGGCACAGCGCCGCGGCCCGCCCCTCGTCACCGGGAGCGCCGTCCACCAGGCCGGTCAGCTCCGAGCCCGACAGGGGCGACACAGTGGCGGGCCACCACCCGACGCCCCCCGTGACGAGGCCGGGCAGCAGGGGGACGGCTCCCGCGATCAGCACACCAAGTACCGGCACCGGCCCGACCGGCGGCGGTTGCGTGCCCGGCGGCCGTGATCTCCGGACGGCCCAGGCCGCCGTGGGCAGGCCGACCAGCGCGATCGGTGCCAGCACCGGTGCGCACGCGACGACGAGGGCCAGGGAGACCGTGAGCCGCCAGCCCGCGCGCCCGCGCCCACCGGCGTCGGCGTCGGCGTCGGCATCGGCATCGAGGCCGGTTCCGGTTCCGGAACCGCTCGCTCCGGCCCGGACCGTCCGGCCACAAAGGAACTCGTCCCCCGCCGCGAGAACGGCGGGCAGCACCGCCAGGGCGACGGCGGTCTCGATCCGGCCGGCCAGCACTGATCCCGTGACCGGCGGGGACACCCCGTACAGGGCCGCCAGGCCGAGCCTCGGGCCGCGCGAGCCGACGAGCCGTCCCGAGGCCCGGTACGCGAGGTAGGTCGCCGCGGCCGGAGCGACGGCGAGCACGACCGAGCAGGTCGCGGCCACGCTGAGACCGACCGGGGCGGCGACGGACGACAGCGCGGCGAGCAGAGCCGTCCAGGGCGGCGCGGAGCCCGGCCAGCCGAGCACGCCGCCCACGGAGCCCTGCCAACCGGACCACACCACGGACCACAGATCACCGGCGTACTCGGGCATCGGCACGCCACCGCCGACGGCGTCCGGCGGCAACCGGCGGACGGCCAGGCCAGCCGCCCCGAGGAACAGGGCCATCACCACCGCGAGCGCCCGCGGCGGGGCGGCCGCGCGGGGGCCACGCGGCGCCCGGTCGGCGACCGCGCGGGGTCGGGCCGACAGCAGCTCGCGCACGGCGCGGCGCGGCACCGCCACGCACCGGCCGAACCGCACGCGCATCCGGAACAGGGGCCGCGGGCCGGCGAGGACGGCGCCGGCAATCCACAGCTCGGTCAACGCGTCGCGCCACCGGCCGCGGGAACGCGGGCCGCTCAGATCACCGCTGTCCCGGGCCGGGAGGAGCAGGCGGGCACCGGCCCGCGCCGCGCCCGCGACCACCAACGCGAGCACGGCCGGTACGAGGAAGGGCGCCGCCGTCAGCGCGAGCCGCACCCGCGCTCCCGCGACCCTCCCGACACGGTCGCCCGCGCGGGACGCGCCGGACACGAGAGGCCTGTCAGCGAGAGGCACGTCGGTGCGTGCGGGCGGTGCGAGCAGCACCGCCGCCGGGGGCACGACGACGACCCGCAGGCCCGCCCGCGCCGCGCGGGCGCCGAGATCCAGATCGAGGCCGGCGGTCATGTCCGCGGCCAGGCCGCCGAGCCGCTCCCAGGCCGAGGCTCGCACGAGCATCCCCGTGCAGGAGACAGCCAGCACGTCCCGCACGGCGTCATGCTGACCGTGGTCGGGCACGCCCGGGACGACACCGGTGATCCGCCGGCCGGCCCGGTCGACCGTCACACCCGCCTCGAGCAGGAATTCCGGTCGGGCGGCGTCGAGCACCTTGGGACCGAGGACCGCCGCGCCCGGGTCGACGCGGGCGTAGGTGAGCAGTCGTTCCAGGGCGTCGGGCCGTGGCAGGACGCCGTCGTGGATCAGCCAGTAGAAGGTGTCGGGCGCGCCGCCCAGCCCACCGTGCCGGATACCGGCCGCGACCGCGACACCGAAGGACGTCCCGGCAGGCAGGCTCAGGACGTCCCCAGCGGGCAGGCCCGGGACGTCTCGGGCGGGAAGGCTCGGGACGTCAGGGTCCGGGCTCGGCTGCGTGGGGCCGTCCGCCGCCGGAACCCACTGCGCCGGGGTTCGCTGCGCCGGGATCGCGGGGCCGCCGAGACGGACGACCACGATCCGCTCGGGCGGGCGGGTCGACGCGGTCAGCGCGGCCACCGGGCCCACCGGGCCCGCATCGACCGCCGCAGCGGTGCCAGTACTGCCGAGACCGTTTCGTCGCGGGTCGTGGCCGCCGGGCGCCGCGGGCTGATCCCGCCGCGTCACGACGACCGCTACGACCCGCTGACCGGGACGAACGGCTCCTTGGGAACGAACCGCCCACCGGTGGTGGTCGGCGTCCCGCGTTGGTCTCGTCATCGCGGGCGCCGCCTGGTGGATCCGCCGTCAGACTGCCCGGCGGCGCTGCTTGCGCCGTTCCCGCTCGGACATGCCGCCCCAGATCCCGAACCGCTCGTCGTTCTCCAGTGCGTACTCGAGGCACTCGACCCGCACCTCGCAGCCCGAACAGATGCGCTTCGCCTCCCGGGTCGACCCGCCCTTCTCAGGGAAGAACGCCTCCGGGTCGGTCTGCGCGCACAGCGCCCGTTCCTGCCATTCCATCGTCTCGCCGAGCAGGTCGCCGAAGCCGATGTCGATCACCTGGGCGAGGGAGTCGGACAGCGAGCCGTCGCCGCGGGGCAGGGTGACGCCCCCGGGGCCGACCAACGCGCCGTCCCGCGCCTCGTCCTCGTCCTCGTCGCCCTCGTCGTCCACATCGTCGTCGAGGTCGTCGGTCGCGGAGTCGTATCCGGTCTCGACGAGCTCGGGCCGGCCCCGCCCGGGCATGACCGGCGGCGCGACCGCCAGGGCGGACGCCGCGGCCGGGCGCGGGTGCACCGCTCCGGCCGCGAGTGCCGGCGGCCCGGGAACGGGAACGGGCAGCGGACGTGCCACGGGCCCTGACTCCCCGACCGGACCCGTGTCGTGCTCAGCGGGACGCTCGACGTCCGCCAGGACGGTGTGGACGCCCGCGTCGGTGTGCTCCATATGGACTCCTCCAGACCCGTCGCGGTGCGGTCGGCCACCCCCCCGGACGCCGGCGCACGACGCCTGGGATCCATTCCGACCGGACGTCGCCCTACCGCACGAGTCCCGTCGACGGGGGGAATGACACGCCGGTAATTACACGCGCCAGACTTGGCCGCGTCAACCCCACCGACGCAACATCTTCTACAACCAGCGATGAGACCATAGCTCACAGTCACTGGGGCTCGTCACGGAGGGTCCCCGTGGTCGCACCCACCAATACGGAGAGTGACGATCGGGCGGACGAACCGGGGGCTCTCCGGTCGCACAGGATCGGATGAACGCCCCATACCGGACGCCGAGATTCTCGGACATCTCACCCGAACCTACACCGATCACCAGCGCCGGCAGCAGGCCACCGAGACACCGGTCACAGACCGTCACCACATAAACGAGCTGTGACGAGCCCTCAGGTCACGACAGTCAGCATGGTGCGCGCAGCGTCACCACGTGCGGTACCGAGACGCTCCGCGGAGACCACGCCATATGTAGTGGTCCGTTGCCGAGCGGGACGGCCCGCGGCCTGCGCGACCTCCTCCAGCTCGGCTATGGAGCGCCGTGAGCCGTGTTGCGAGCCCGCCATCCGGCTGATCGTCTCCTCCATCAGTGTGCCTCCGAGGTCGTTGACCCCACCGGCGAGCACCTGGACGCAGCCCTCCGTACCGAGCTTCACCCACGAGCACTGGATGTTGTCGATCGCTCCGTGCAACAGGATCCGGGCCATGGCGTGCACCGCCCGGTTCTCCTGAACGGTGGGGCCCGGTCGGGCAACCCCGGCTAGATAGATCGGGGAGCTGTGGTGCACGAAGGGCAGCGCGACGAACTCGGTGAACCCGCCCGTCTCCTCCTGGATGCGGCGCAGCAGGCGCAGGTGGGCCACCCAGTGCGCCGGGGTGTCCACGTGGCCGTACATCATCGTCGCCGAGGAGCGCAGGCCGACGCGGTGCGCGGTGGTGACCACCTCGACCCAGGCGGCGGTGGGCAGCTTGCCCTTGGTCAGCACCCAGCGGACCTCGTCGTCGAGGATCTCAGCGGCGGTGCCGGGGATGGTGTCCACCCCTGCCTCCCGGGCCGCCGTGAGCCACTCCAGCGTCGACAGCCCGGTGCGGGCGACCCCGTTGGCCACCTCCATCGGCGAGAAGGCGTGCAGGTGCAGCCCGGGCGCCTGCTTCTTGATCTCGCGGGCGAGCTCGAAGTAGGCGGTGCCCGGCAGGTCCGGGTGGATGCCGCCCTGGACGCAGACCTCCGTCGCGCCGACAGACCACGCGTCCCGCGCGCGGGAGCCGACCTCGTCCAGGGAGAGCGTGTAGGCGTCGGCGTCCGCGCGGCGCTGGGCGAAGGCGCAGAAGCGGCAGCCGGTGTAGCAGACGTTGGTGAAGTTGATGTTGCGGTTCACCACGTAGGTCACGTCGTCGCCCACGGTCTGGGCGCGCAGGGCGTCGGCGAGGCCGCACAGCTCTTCCAGCGCGGCGCCCGTCGCCCCGAACAGGGTCAGCGCCTCGGCGTCGGTGAGTCCGGCCGGGTCGGTGCTGGCCCGCCGCAGCGCCGCGAGCACCTCCGGCTCCGCCCGGATGATCGCGCCGCGGGCGCCGCCGGTGGTTCCTGTGGTGGCTGTGGTGGCTGTGGTGGCTGTGGTCTCTTCGGACCCGTCCTCGGACGGGACGCCGCCACCGGCCGCCGTGCCGGCCGGGACCACCGTGCCGGCCGGAGCCGTGTCCTCGGTGGTCTCCTCCCCCGCGGCGGGTGCCACGGCTTCCGCGGCACCGGCGCCCGCCCGGGTGCCTGTGCCGTAGATCCCGTCCACCCCGGTGCCGGCGGCGCGCACCTGCTCGCGCAGGCCGGCCCAGTCGCCGTAGACGGAGTCGAAGTCGGAACGGGTGGCGGAGTGTCGTCCCTCGGTGTCCACCGCGGTGTGCAGGTCGGTGCGGCCGCTGTTCCCCAGGCCGCCGTCGGGCTCCTGCCACGGCAGCCCCGCCGCCCGAGCGTCCTCGGCGAGCAGCCCGTCCGGACCAGCCAGCGCCGCCACGTGCCCGGACAGCCGCGGGTCGATCCACGGCTCGTCCAGGTGTGTCGGGTGGACGGTCAGCCGCGGCCGCAGCGTGAAGCCCGCCGCCTCGGTCACCTCCCGCAGGACGTCCAGATCAGGCCAGGGCCGCTCCGGGTTGACGTGGTCCGGAGTCACCGGCGAGACACCGCCCCAGTCGTCGAGGCCGGCGGAGAGCAGCAGCGCGCACTCGGCGGTGTCGACGAGGTTCGGCGGCGCCTGCACCCGCATCCGCGGGCCGAGCACCAGGCGGGTCACCGCCACGGCTGCCGCGAGCTCCTCGGCGCCGACGTCCGGCTCACCGCGCATCGCGGTGTCATCCTTGGCCCGGAAGTTCTGGACGATGACCTCCTGGACGGACCCGTACTCGCGGGCCAGCCCACGCAGCGCGAAGATCGTCTCGGCGCGCTCGACGGCCGTCTCGCCGATGCCGAGCAGCAGGCCGGTCGTGAAGGGGATGGAGAGCCGCCCGGCGTCGGCCAGCACCCGCAGCCGGACGGCGGGCTCCTTGTCGGGCGAGCCGTAGTGGGCGCCGCCGGGCGTCGACCACAGCCGCGTCGCGGTCGTCTCCAGCATCATGCCCATCGACGGCGCGACCGGCTTGAGCCGCGCGAGCTCCGACCAGCTCAGCACGCCGGGATTGAGATGCGGCAGCAGGCCGGTCTCCTCCAGCACCGCGATCGCGACGGCGCGCAGGTAGCCCAGCGTCGAGTCGTAGCCGTGGGCGTCGAGCCACTCCCGGGCGGCCGGCCAGCGGTCCTCCGGGCGGTCGCCGAGGGTGAACAGCGCCTCGGCGCACCCCGCCGCCGCCCCCGCGCGGGCGATGTCGAGCACCTCGTCCACCGTCAGGTAGGGCGCGGGCAGCCGGTGCGGGACGGTCGCGAACGTGCAGTAGTGGCAGCGGTCCCGACACAGCCGGGTGAGCGGGATGAAGACCTTCGGCGAGTAGGTGACGACGCCGGGCCGTCCCAGGGAGGCGAGCCCGGCGTCACGCACGCGCGCCGCGGAGGCGCACAGGTCGGCGAGATCCTCGCCGCGCGCCGCGAGCAGGATCGCGGCCTCGGTGACGTCCAGGGTGACGCCGTCGCGCGCGCGGCGCAGGGCGCGGCGCATGGCTGCGGCGGACGGCGGCGGTTCCGGGCGGTGCCGGCTCCCCTGTTCCGGGGCCACCGCCTGCCCGGGTCGTGATCCGTCCGGTACCGCCGCCGTACTCGTCATGCGTTCACCCTGGGTAGTCGATGGATGATCGTAGGTGGATGTCCCGCGGGGCCGGGTCGCCGTCAGGGCGGGTCGGCGCGGGTCTGGGTCAGACTGTGCCGGTGCCGCGGGTGGCCCGGGGGCCGGCCGCCGGGTTCCGCAGCCGCTCGAGGGTGCCGATGAGCAGGTTCGTCCGCCTGCGGGCGGCCAGCGTGTCGGTTCGCGCGGCTCCCGGCGCGGACGCGCCGCCGCGCAGGTCCGCGTGCCGGGCGGCCGCGACCTGTGGCGCGCGGGCCCCGGCGAGGGCTCGGTTGAGGGTGGCGGAGAGGGCTTCGAGGCTCTTGGTCGTGCGGGGGCTCCTGGTAGTCCGGGGGGTCCTGATCGCGGACATGGCGGTCCTTCCAGCGACGTGGAGAGCTAGGTCCATCTCACAGCTCTCTCTAACCAGAATCAAGAGATGGCTCCTACCGGCGCGGATCGTCACGCCCGACTACCGTCCGTCCCCTCCCCGCGACACGGGAGCCGCATCCCGCCGCCGAGCACGTCACGCCCCGGCGCCCGGCGGCACGCCGGGACGGGCGTAACTCAGAGCAACGACACGACCGCGTATCGACGCAAGAAGGGCGGCACGGCGAGGCGGGGAGCGATGTGGACGGAGCGGGCGGGGCGACACGGGTACCGGACAATCCCCTCCTGCCCCCCGCCAGGGTCGTTACGCTGATCAGGTGCCACGCAACCGCCAGGAGGTCCCGCGCGAGGAACGGATCGACGCGCTGCTCGCGGTCGCCGAGCAGCAGTTCCTCGCCCGCGGGTTCGCCGGTACCTCCATCGCCGAGATCGCCCGCGCCGCCGGCATCGAGCCCGGCTCGGTGTACTGGTACTTCCGGTCCAAGGACCACGCGTTCGCCGCCGTCCTGAACCGCCTGCTCGACGGCGAGGTGGACCGCATCGCGGAGCTGCCCGGCGAGGCGGCACAGAAGCTCTTCGCCGCGCTGGACTCGGTCGAGCGACGCCGCACGCTGCACCCCTGCGTCGCCGAGCGCGCCCCGCACGCCCCGCCGATCATGGAGTACCACGAGCGGCTGCACGAGTGGCTGCACGGCCTGGCGCTGAGCGCCGTGGCCGACCTGGTCCCCCAGCCCGACCACGAGATCGCCGCCGACGCCGTGGTCGCCACGATCGAGGGCGGCCTGGCCAACCCGGCGCCGAGCCGGCCCACCAGCCATCTCGTCCGCTACCTGCTGGCGTCACTCGCCGCGGTCGAACACTCCCCGAACGCTCCGGCCACCGAGGTCACCACCACCAGCTGAACCACGACATCCGAGGGCGGGGCCGGGGGCCCCGGCCGCCGAGTCGGTGCCCGCGAGGCCCGGGGTTGCCGGGCGGGGTGCCGGGGTGTCGGGGTGGTGCGGGTGCCAGGATGATGCGACGTGAAGGTCACCGCATTGGCCGGCGGCATCGGCGGCGCGCGTTTTCTGCAGGGTGTTCGGGCTGCCCGCCCCGACGCCGAGATCACCGTGATCGGCAACACGGGTGATGACATCACGCTGCACGGCCTGCGCATCTGCCCAGACCTGGACACCGTGATGTACACCCTGGGCGGCGGGATCTCGGCCGAGCGCGGCTGGGGCCGGGAGGACGAGACGTTCGTCGTCTCGGCCGAGCTGGCGGCCTACGGGGTGGGTCCGAGCTGGTTCGGGCTCGGCGACCGCGATCTCGCCACCCACCTCGTCCGCACCCAGATGATCGAGGCCGGTTACCCGCTCTCCGACGTCGTGACGGCGCTGTGCGACCGGTGGAAGCCGGGGGTGCGCCTGCTGCCGATGTCGAACGACCGGGTCGAGACCCATGTGATCATCACTGATGACGAGGGACGTCGGGCCGTCCACTTCCAGGAGTGGTGGCTGCGGATGCGGGCGCAGGTGCCCGCCGAGGCGATCCTGTCCGTCGGTGCCGCCGAGTCGAAGCCGGCGCCGGGTGTGCTGGACGCGATCGCGGACGCCGACGTCGTGCTGATCGGGCCGTCCAACCCGGTGGTCTCGATCGGGACGATCCTGTCGGTGCCGGGTGTCTCGGACGCGCTGCGGGTCACCCTGGCCCCGGTCATCGGTGTCTCACCGATCATCGGGGGGTCGGCGGTCCGCGGGATGGCCGACGCGTGCCTGAAGGCGATCGGTGTCGAGACGTCGGCGCGCGCGGTCGGCGCGCACTACGGCGGCCGGCACCGGACCGGCCGGCCCCCCGGCGCGGCCGACGGCGTGGCCGCCCCGTCGCGGGAGGCGGGTTCGTCGGCGGAGCAGGCAGGCGCCGGCGGTGCCACCTCCGGGGGAACGACCGAAGAGCTTGGTCACGGTCTGCTGGACGGGTGGCTGGTGGACGTCGTGGACGCGGCGATCGCGACGGACCCCGACGCCGTACCCGGAGCTACCGTGAAAGCCGTACCGCTTCTCATGACCGATCTGGAGGCCACTGTGGCGATCGTGGAGGCGGCGCTGGAGCTCGCCGGTGTCTGACCTGTCCCCGGTGGGGACATCCATGACGAAGGACGGACCGGAACCCGCGGAGGCGTCGTTCCCGGGCGTCGCCGCGCCCGAGGTGGAAGGCCCGCCCCCGGTCGGCGGCGAAGCCCCGGTCGGGGAACCTCCGGCGGCGGAGGACGCGCTGCCGGCCGAGCAGACTGAGAAGTCTGAGAAGTTCGAGAACTTCGAGAAGTCCGACGAGCAGGTGGGCACGGGCGCGGCGGAGCAGGTCGGCGAGGAGCCGCTGGCGGAGCGGGAGCTGCGGATTCTGCCGCTGGGCGGGATCGGCGAGGTGCGGCCGGGCGACGACCTCGCCGCGCTGATCGCCGCGGCCGCGGCCACGGGCGCCGGGCCCGGAGGCGGCCCCGGGCTGCGTGACGGTGACGTCCTCGTCGTGACGTCCAAGATTGTGTCGAAGGCCGAGGACCGGCTGATTCAGATCGAAGGCGACAGAGAGGCCACGCGCCAGGCCGCCATCGACGCCGAGTCCGTGCGCGAGGTCGCGCGCCGCGGCCCGACCCGCATCGTCGAGACGCACCACGGCCTCGTGCTGGCGAGCGCGGGGGTGGACGCGTCCAACATCGCGAAGGACTCGATCGCGCTGCTACCGGTCGACCCCGATGCCAGTGCCCGCACGCTGCGGGACGGCCTGCGCGACCGGCTCGGCGTCGACGTCGCGGTGATCATCAGCGACACGGCCGGGCGGCCCTGGCGGCGCGGGCTGACCGACATGGCGATCGGCGTCGCCGGGATGGCGGCGCTGCGCAGCCACATCGGCGACGTCGACTCCTACGGCAACGAGCTCGGGATGACCGAGATCGCCGAGGCCGACGAGCTGGCCGGCGCGGCGGACCTGGTGAAGGGCAAGCTCGGCGCCACGCCGGTGGCGATCGTCCGCGGGTTCGCGCGCCGGCCCGACGACGGGAGCGGGTCACGCACGCTGCTGCGGCCCTGGGACGAGGACATGTTCCAGCTCGGCACGGTCGAGGCACGCCGCTCGGCCCCGTTCGCGCGGCGCACGGTGCGGGAGTTCGCCGACCTCCCGGTCGACCCGGCGGCGGTGCACCAGGCGATCGCCGCGGCGATCACCGCGCCCGCCCCGCACCACACCACTCCGTGGCGGTTCGTGCTGGTCGAGGCGCGCCGGCACGCCCTGCTCGACGCGATGGCGATGGCCTGGACGGACGACCTGCGCCGCGACGGGTTCGACGAGGACTCGGTGAGCAGGCGGCTGCGCCGCGGCGACGTGCTGCGCCGGGCGCCGGTGCTGATCGTCCCGATGATGGTGACCGACGGCGCGCATCCCTACCCGGACGAGCGTCGGGTGCGGGCCGAGGAGCGGATGTTCACCGTGGCGCTCGGCGCCGCCGTGCAGAACCTGCTGGTCGCGCTCGCGGCCGAGGGCCTGGGCTCGTGCTGGGTGTCGTCCGCGCTGTTCTGCGGGGAGGTCGTGACCGACACGCTGGACCTGCCGCGCACCTGGACGCCGATGGGCGTCGTGGGTGTGGGGCACCCGGCCGCACCGGCGCACCCGCGGCCGGCCCGTGACATCGCGGCGTTCGTCGTGGAGCGCTGAGCCGGGGCCGGCGTCGCGGTACGACCGCGCCGACGTCCACCGGCGTCCGCCGGCGTCCGCCGGCGTCCGCCGGCGCGGAGCGGCTGGGGCCGTGGTCAACGGCGCGGGGGTCTTCCGCTCGCCGGCCGGAAGGCTACGATGGCATTCACTTAATGGTCATGTTGAACTACGTACGGCTACCGTCCGGTTCATAGGACGTCCGGTTCGCGCGATCTCCGCCTGTCGGCGGACAGGCCCCGATCTCGCCGATAGTGGCGGTCGGCGGCGGGTCGGGCGGACCGCGGCGGCTCAGGCGTGTTCGACACTTCGTAGGATCGGGCCCCGTGGGGAAGAAGAGCGTCGCGCGTAACGCCCGCCTGGAGGAGCTCCGCCGCGAGCAGAAGCGGAAGGAGCGCCGGCGGGCACTGCTGATCTACGGCACCTCCGGCTTCGTCGCGCTCGCCCTCCTTGCCGGGATCATCGTCTACAGCGTCTTCGACAATCGGTCGAAGAACAAGGAGCGCAGCGTCGGCTACGTCGCCGCCGCCTCCCCGGCCGCGGTCACCGCGAACTGCACCGGGATCCGCAACGACCAGTCGTACGGCAACCAGCATGTGGGAGCCACCGACACGGTCGAGTACAAGGACTCCCCGCCGTCGTCGGGCAACCACGAGTCCGACCCGCTGCCCGACGCCATCCGGTTCTACAACCCGGACTCGGGCATCCGCGTCGAGCGGGCGGTACACAACCTGGAGCACGGCTTCGTGGTCGGCTGGTACGACGCGAAGCTGCCCACCGACCAGGTCGAGAAGCTGCGCACGGTCGCGGCCGACGCCGGGAACCGCTTCATCGCGGTGCCGTGGACGCGCAACGACTTCGCGGGCGACCAGCACTTCGTGCTGACCGGCTGGGACCGCACCCAGCGCTGCGGCACCGTCTCCGCCGACGTGGTGAAGGAGTTCGTCAAGAAGTGGGCGAACCCGCCGCTCGACGGCGTGACCTGGGACTCGCCGACCGCGGCGGAATCCGGGGCCGCGGGTGGGACTCTGAACGTCACCGAGGACGGCCCGATCGACCCGGCGGCCGCGGCCGCCGGCGGGGTGGTTCCCGGCGCCGGCACGATGACCCAGGCCCCGACCGCGCCCTGAGCGGTGCTCCGGCGCGCTCGGGGGCGCGCCGGAGCGGTCAGGCGGTGCCGGTGCGGATCGGCATGAGCAGGTAGCGGTAGTCCTCACCGTCGTCCTTGCCGGTGAGGACCGCCGGCTTGCTCGAGGCGATCTCCGGGTCGGCGGTGGCGAACCCGATGATGGCCTCGTCGCCCTCGACCGCCGCCAGGCCGTCCAGCAGGAACGCGGGGTTGAACAGCACCGACAACTCCGGGCCGTCGTACTCCACCGGCACCAGCTCGGACGCCTGGGCACCCCCGCCGTCCCCCGCCTCGGCCACGACCTGGCCGGCGGAGAACGTGAACCGCAGCGGCGCCGTGCGCGTCGCCACCAGCGCGACCCGGCGGACGGCCGCCGCGAGCACCGCCGTCGGCGCCGTGACGGTGAGCTCCGACGTCTCCGGCAGCAGCCGGCGGTAGTTCGGGAAGCTTCCCTCCAGCAGTCGGACGATCGTCTGCCGGCCATTCACGGACAGCCCGAAGCGCAGGACCCCGGCCTCGTCGACGCCCATCCCGAGCGCGACCCGGGACGCGGTGGTCGGCAGCTTCGCCATGTCGGCGAGCAGCCGGGCCGGCACGTGCGCGACCGCGTCCGGCTCGTCGACGGTGGGCTGCCACGGGATCGTCCGGACGGCGAGCCGGTACCGGTCGGTGGCGACCATCGTCAGCCCGCCCCGGGCGATCTCGAGCCGGACGGCGGTGAGCACCGGCAGCGCGTCGTCCCGGCCGGCGGCCGGGGCCACCTGCGCGACCGCCGCGGCGAAGCCGAGCGTGTCCACCTCGCCGACCGGCGGCGGGAACGCGGGCAGCACCGGGTAGTCCTCGGCGGCGAGCGCCGGGATGCGGAACCGGGCCGCCCCGCACTCGATGATCACCCTGGTCTCAGTGGCCTCGACGACCACCGGCGCGTCGGGCAGGTTGCGCACGACGTCCGCCAGCAGCCGCCCGGGCACGACGACCCGGCCGGGCTCGGTGACGACGGCCTCGACAGGGGCCCGCGCGGCGACCTCGGAGTCGAACGCGGAGACGGTGAGCGCCGGGCCCGGCGCCCGGCCCCGCGCCTGGGTCTGATCCCCGGCCTGATCCCCGGCCTGGTCCGGGGCCTGGTCCGGGGTCGGCATGGTGGCTTCCAGCAGCAGGCCCGTCAGCACCTGCTGGGCGCCGGCGGTGGGCTTCGGCACGTACCGGGCGGCCCAGCCCGTCGCGTCGGCGAGTACGTCGCGTTCCACGCTGAACCTCATGCAGGGATTGTCGCGCCGGACAACGCCGAATCTCCGCATTCCGCAGACCACCCACCGCTCGCGGCGGCGCGGCAGGCCTGTCACCAGGGCGGTTGATGCGACATCCCGGGGACGCGGGCGGGCCGGGTGCCGGCCACCGCCGCCCCGCCACCCCGCCGGCTCGACGTGCCGCCACCCCGCCGGCTCGACGCGCCGAGGGCTCGACGGCTCGCATGGCGTGTCACGACTCGGTTCGCGCACGCGGCGGACCAGGTTATCTGCGACGACATTGCGCCGGCTATTGCGCAGCACCTTCCGGTACCCCCGGCGAGGTGGGCACCACTGATCGAAAAAGACCCGTCTATCGTTTCCAGTCAGTGCTACCCGTACTACTGGGACCTGTGGGGGGAACCATCGTGGATAAGCTGACCGAAGATGCGAGCCGCGAACCGGCGCCGCCGGCACGGAAGGTTCGACGAGCAACCATCGGCGGCCATAACCCGGCGCTCGACGGACTGCGTGCCCTGGCCGTCCTGACGGTGCTCTTCCACCACATGGACCTGGTGCCGGGCGGCTACCTGGGCGTCGATCTCTTCCTGGTACTCAGCGGGTTCCTCATCACGGGCCTGCTGCTGGCCGAGCGCGACCGGGAGGGCTGGATCTCGCTGCGCGCCTTCTGGGCCCGCCGTGGTTTCCGGCTCCTTCCCGCCTTCTACATCTTTGTAGCAGCCGGCATTCCGCTCGTCCTTCTCGTCAAGGACACCGACGACCAGTGGCAGTTCCTACGCAACGGTCTCGCCGCGGTCTTCTACGTCGCCAACATCCAGCGCACACTGAATCCTCCGGACAGCGGCGCATGGTTCGGGCACGTGTGGACACTCTCCCTCGAGGAGCAGTTCTACCTGCTCTGGCCGATCGCCCTGGTACTGATCTGCCGCAGCGAGCGCTGGCGGCGGCGCCTGCCGGAGATCCTCATCAGCGCCGTGATCCTGGTGTTGATCTGGCGGGAGATCCTGATCGGCAGCGGCGTGGCGAACTTCCGCATCTACTACGCGCCGGACACCCGCTGCGACTCGCTGCTCGTCGGCTGCCTGCTCGCCACCTGGCGTTATGAGGCGCTGCGGTCGTCGGCGGGCAGCCGCGTCCTGGACGGCGACCTTTCCCGTGCCACGGGCCGCACCGCACAGCTCCTGGCCCGCGCCGCGTCGTTCGGCCCGGTGGGCCTACTGGGCCTGGTGATCCTCTTCTTCACCGGCCCCGGCCTCAAAGGCGACCCGAACTGGATGGCCCGCGGCGGCTACCTGCTCGTCGCCGTCCTCGCCGCGGTCGCGGTCCTGGGGGCCGACCAGCACCGGCCCGGCTGGTACGACCGGGTGCTCAGCGCCCGTCCAGCCGCCTGGGTCGGGCGGATCTCGTACAGCCTGTACCTGTGGCACTTCCCCGTCACCGGGGTCGCCAACGACTCGCTCGTCCCCCGGTTCGGCCGCGTCCCATCAGCCGGGGCCGCGCTCGTCGTCAGCCTCGGGCTGGCGTCGGCGTCCTACTACTTCGTCGAGCGGCCCGTGCAGCGCCGCCGGCCGGCGTGGGTGAACGCCCGCGGCACCGCGCCGCGGCGCGCTCGGACGCCGATCGTCGCGCCGTCCACCGAACCGCTGCTCGCCACCACCCAGCCCCTCACGGTGAACGGGGAGCCCGAGCCGGCGCGGCGCCTGCGCTCCTGAAGCACTACCGCCGCTCCTGAGCCACCGCCGGCCGCGCGCCAGCCGGCGGCGCGCCAGGTGAACAGCAGCCAGGTGGACCTAGGCCAGCCGGCCGTGGGTGACGACTGTCAGTAACGACGTCGCCCGCGGCCGGCTGGTTTTCATTCAGGCCCCGGAACCCTGACGTGGCAGGACGGAGCGGGCGCGCGCGGCACGCCATCGCCTTCCGTCACGGCGCTCCAGCGACCGGGTTTTTCGGCACGCCGCCGACCCGACCCAGGTGACAACTTCTTCACAGCTTGCCCTAATATGGCCGGCTGCACATCCCTCGGTGTCCGGATCATCGCGTTGCGCGCATATTGATCTACCGACCGTCGGCTGTCGCGGACGTCGGCGACCACTCGCGACGCGTCCTGATCCTGCGTGCCCGAGGGGGCAGTCGGCGTGCCCGGAAACAGCGCATACATACCGAAAGACGGCAGACCCGATCCGTTCGCCGATCTGGTCCTCGACGAGGCCTTCATCGCCGGAGCCACCCGCTACGAGGCCCCGGCCCGGACGAGAGCCGCCCTCGCCCGCTTCGGGCCGCTCGAGGACGGTTCGACGCCCTGGTGCTCGTCCGGCGCCGGCCGGCCGAGGCGGGCTGGTGGTACCTCCGGTCAGCCGCTGGCCCACGGGCGGATGTTCCGGCCGTTCCCAGAGTTCTCGCCCCCGCCGCGGTCCCGGGCGCGGATCGTACTGGCGCTGCTCAGCGCCGTCCTGTTCGTGACCACCGTCTACGGGTTCGTGGCCTCGGCCGGCGACAGTCCACCGTCCACCACACTCTCGGCGGGCCCGCCGCCCGCGGCCGGGAATGATCCCGGCCGCGACGCCGCCGCCGAATCCCTGCCGGATCTCCACCGGCGGGACTGGACGGCCGGCCACTGTTACACCTGGCTCCAGCGGGACGCCGGGAGCGCGGTCGACGACGTCCCCTGCGCCGGTCGGCATCTGTTCGAGGTGGTCGGCCCGCTCGACGTCGAATCCACGTACCCCGGCGGGGAGCCGTACCCGTCACCCGCGGAGTGGTACGCGCTCGGCGAATGGCACTGCGAACCGCTCGTCACCGCGTATCTCGGCTACGGGCTCGACCCGTCCGGGCGCTTCGCCATGAACATCCTGCACCCCGGGGAACCCGAGTGGAACGCCGGCGAGCGGGACATCGTCTGCGGCCTGTCGCTCCGCCCCGCACCCGAGACGCCGAACGAGGTGCCCGACCTGGAAGGGCAGGTCCGCGGAGCCGATCAGGCGCGGACGTGACGACGGAGCTCACGTCCTTTTCAGCCGGCGCGGTCCCGTGGCGGGCCAGCCCCGGCGGCGCATCTGTCCAGCGTCGCGAATCACCTCCGGATGAGACGCCGAAAACTGAAAGACTTTTCATGGCTACATCGGGCTGTCGCCGAACGCGGATCGGCGGCCTCGCCGGATCCGTCCTCCTCGCGGCGACGCTCCCGCTCCTCGCCGGTTGTGGATCGGGCTCCGAGGCCGACGCGACCCCGGGCGGCGCGGATATCACGAGCTCACCCAGGCCGTCAGCGACGGCGACGGCGAAACCGCTCCGCCTCGAGGACTACGTGCTGACCGCCGACCCCGGGACCGCAGGCCTCACCGACCCGCTGCCCGCTCAGGCCCCGCTGGCGGCCGTCGTAGCCGTCGAGGCTGGCTGCGGCCCTTCGGCCGGGTCGGCGTCCGGCAGTGAGTACGGAATGGCGGGCACGGCGGTCCAGGTGGTCGGTAGGAAGGTGCCGTCACCCTTGTACTCGACGTACATCATGAGCGCGGATGGCACGTTTCCCGAGGGGAACGACGCCGTGATGGTGGCGGAGGCGCTTCCGGTCTCGTCCAGGGTCACTGTTGCCTGGTCGGGCCAGAATCCGTGGGAGATGACCACTGTGCCGGCCGGCGTTCCGGTGGCTCCGTTGATCGGGACGATCCTCACCCGGACGGTGTAGGGCTGACCGGCCACGATCCGGTCCGGTGGCGTGACCTCGATCCGGCCGTTCTGGATCGTCGTCCCGCCCTTGAAGCTGATCGGCTGGTAGAACTCGTTGCCGCTGTAGGTGGCGGACATGCGCTGGACTCCGGGTTCGAGCCGGACCACCCATTCGCCCGTGGCGGAGCCGGGGCCGGGCTTCAACGTCACGGTGTTGCGGAGGGTGTCGTTGATGACGATCTCGACCGTCCCGGACATGGTCGGACGGCGCGACCCGACCATGCTGAGAGCGATGTGAACTGATACCGGTTCACCCTCGCGCTCCTGGACCGGGGTGATCATTCCCATCGGGCTGAGACGTTCGTCCGCCGGCGGTGTGGGTGTCGAGGTGGAGTCGGCACTCGGTGTGGGCTCGGGATCCCCGGGGGTCGGGGTCGCCGTGGCGGGTGGCGCGGTCGGAGTCGGTGTCTCCGGAGTCGCCGTGACTGGCGGTGCGCTGGTCTGCGCCGGGCCACCGGGGCCACCCGACGCGGGCTGACAGCCGCTCAACGCGAGCCCGGCAAGCCCGAGCCCGGCGGCGATGAGCCCGGCACGACCTCGGCCGAGCCGGCGAGGAGTGGACGAGCACGATCTGGGCGAACGTTGCGCGAGCGAATCGGCCCGTAGCGGGGACGCGCCGAAGGAGAACACCTGCACCAGCACCCTTTCTCCGTACCAGGAATCACCTGGTCAGCTACGCCGTGAACGGTGGCTTCCGGCTTCCAGCGGTGATCCGCACGAAGAGGACGGAAAGCTCAGCAGAATAGTCGGTGCTGTTCCAGCACAGGCTCTCGGATAGCCGAGAGCAGGGGTCTTTGGGCCCCGGACACTCTCAACTCTTGTCCAAGCAAAGAGAAAGCAGACCATCCACCCCACAGCGCCTGGACCGCGGAGCGGACCCGCGGGGGACTTCTTCGCACCCTGCCCTAATATGGTCGGCTGCACGGCCGCCAGTACTCAGATCATCGCGTTGGGCATCAGCCGATCTGGACGACGGTGGTTGTTGCGGTCGTCGGCCACCAGTCGCGACGCCCCCAGCTCCTCTGATCGCGAAACCACCGAAAATCCCAGCTCCCGAGGAGACGCCGGCATGCCCGGGGACAGCGCGCCGCCCGCGCCGAAGAACGACGACAGCGACAACCGCAGCAGCGACGGCGGCGACCGCCGCAAGAACGACATCGACCAGCCGGACCCGTTCGCCGGTCTCGTCCTCGACGAGAGCTTCGTCGCCGGGGCCACCAGATACGAGGCACCCGCCCGCACCCGGGCCGCCATCGCGCGCTTCGGACCGGTCGAGGACGGCAGGACCGCCTGGCGACCGCATCCACGAGCCCGGCGGTCACGGCTGCGGTCCACCCGGCCGTTTCCGGACGCCGCGCCCCGAACAGGGTCGCGCGGCCGGATCGTCCTGGCACTGATCAGTCTCGTCCTGCTTGGCAGCGTGGTCTACCCGTTCGTCATGTCGAAGATCAACGATGCGCCGCCGACCACCGTGTCCGCCGACGCGCCCGGCTCCGCCCCCGGCGATCCGGCCGGCGGCCCCGACGCGTACGACGACCACAGTCCGGACCTACGCCGGTGGGACTGGAAGTCCGGGCGTTGCTACAGCTGGCCCCAGGTGAACACGGACGTCCCCGTCGACGACGTTCCCTGCGCCGAACCACACCTTTTCGAAGCGGTCGGTCCACTCGACCTGAGCCCCGCCTACCCACGGGACGCCCCGTACCCGTCGGGGTCCCAATGGGATGATATCGGAGCACGTCATTGCGGCCCGCCGGCCGATCAGTATCTCGGCCACCCGGTCGACCCATTCGGGCGCTACGCGGCAAGCACCATCCATCCGCAACGACCGGAATGGGAGACCGGCGACAGAGACGTCGTCTGCGGACTGATCATTCGGAGCGACGCCCCCCGCGACACGCCATGGCTCATGAGCACCTTCTCCGGCGGCGTTCGAGGCGCGGACCAGGCCATGACCTACCAACCGGGTACCTGCTTCCGCGACGCGGCCGACGACAGCCAGGAGCAGGTCTCATGCCAGGAGCCGCACCACGCGCAGACGGTCGGCACGATCACCCTGCCCGACACCGCCGACGGCGCCCCGCCCTCGTCCGAAGTACTCGAAGACCTTGTGGAAGCCGCGTGCGCGCCCCAGGTCGCCCCCTACCGCACCCAGGGCGTCGACGGGGCAACCGTGCAGACCGGATGGCATCTGATCCGCCCCGAGAGCTGGAATGCGGGAACACGATCCACCACCTGCACGGTCAGCCTCGTCGACCAGGCAGGCAACAGACTCGAGACGACCGGCCCCCTCAGCCCCACGGACCACTCGGGGACGTTCACCACGTAGACGTGTGACGGGCCGGCCACGCACCCATCAGTAGCCGGTTCATCGCATCGCGCAGACGTTGGCCTGAGCCTCTGGGCCTGCTGCGGACGTCCGCGACCAGTCGCGACGCATTCTGATCCTGTGTGCGCAAAGGAGTAGCCGGCGTGCCCGGAAGCAACAACCGCAGCAGGTTCACCTCGGTGGCCAACCGAGCGGCCCGGTTCATCCGGCGGCTCCGACGGCCGCGGGCCGCCGAGTGGCGCGATCACCTCACCACCATCGCGATCAACGTCGTTCTCCTCGGCGCCGTGATCTGCGGGCTTGTCGTGGTCCTCGGAAACCGTACCGCGGACCGTGAGGCCGCCGAGGCAGAGCAGGCCGCATCAGCAACCATCGCCCCGGTCGGGCCGTCGACGACGGCATCCCCGAACGCCGACGCCGTCGTCGAGTTCCCGCAGCAGCACTACCAGCCCGGCCGGTGCTACTCCTGGCAACAGCATGTCGACTCGACCTCAACCCAGGACGTTCCCTGCGCGGGTGTCCACTACTTCGAGGCGGTCGGCGACATCAATATCCGGTCGGATCACCCGAGCGCCGGTGCCTATCCCACTCCCGAGGAGTGGGACGCCGTCACTGAGAAGTACTGCCTACCCATGATCGAGAAATTTCTGGGCCACCCGCTCGACCCCACCGGGCGCTTCTCCGCCGGTCTGATCCGGCCTCAGGAACCCGGCTGGAATATCGGCCAACGCACGGTCACCTGTGGCATCACCGCCGGCATGATCGAATTTGATCCGCCCGCGTTCCGCCCGTTCGAAGGCAGCGCCCGCGGCGCCGACCCGTCCGTGACGCACGCCGCCGGAACCTGCCTTCCCGATGCCGGCGAGGACGGGTTCGTCGAGGCTCCCTGCGACACCCCCCACCACGTACAGAGCATAGGAGTGGTGAGCGCGCCGGAGACCCCGGACGGCGCGGTGCCGTCCGACGCATGGCTCAACGAGCAGCTCGGAACGCGGTGCGACAACCTCGCCGATCCATACCTGGCGATCGGCCATTTCGGCGGCGCGCTCGTGGAGCCGCGGTTCAATCTCATCGCCCCGGAAAGCTGGCGCGCGGGGAGTCGCCGCACCACCTGTTTCGTCGGATTCGCCGACAAGACCGGCTCTCCCATGACCGTCACCGGAACCATGACCGCTCCGGTTGCCTGAACGCTGCGACCGCCTCAATCATCCAAGCCAAGAGCTACGAGCAATGATTCAATGTCTCGCGCAACCACACGCCAGTTATCGTAGATCGTCAGTTCAACTACGGTAGGTCGCATCATGGAATCCCTATAATCGAGCGCTATCGGCATGCCAGGACCAAGGCAGCCAATGAACAGCGAACGGCCAGGCGCTAGGTTCCCCGGAGGCTTCTCCAAGCTAGCCAACCCCAGATACTCTACTTGGAACGCCGGACCCGGGTACCCGCTCCGCCACGTCTCACTATGAGCCCTGATCGAGTCGACACCATAGAATTCCAGCCTAACGGGATCTTCATAGAATACCCTCTTCAGGATATCCAGAGAAGGAACACTCCATCTCCCTCTAGAAATTGCCGCAACAAGTACGACCGGAAGAGGAAACCCGCGAATTACAGTCGGTCCAGTTTCACCCACCGGGCCCACGCCTTCCTTCCGATTGCAGGCTCAATCGCCTCTAGGGTTTCAGATCTCGACCCGACCGGCACCATCGGGTCCCCGAAATTGCGACCATTCACGCTCCTCGACAACCATTTCACAGAAAGCCCACCATCTTCGACAAAGACCGTCAATCCAATTGCCGAGCGCGAGCCAGAAAAATTCCCGAGGAGGATTCGACCGTGCCCTCCGAGACGGTGTCGACCCGCTGGTACTCGTTCTCTCCTGCGATAGGCATCAGCTGCCCGGCAGGGGTACGAATTCTATCGGCTGCGGTGAGGTCGCCAGCGTCGACCCAGGCGTGGTCGGTCTGGTCCCAGAAGGGGTAGCCGTCGGTGGCGGTCAGGACCGCGGGGCCGTCGGGGGTGGTGACGGTGATGTCGACAAGATCCTTCATGCCGTGGCCGACGATGAGCGCGGTCACGGTGCGTGGGCCGGTCTGGCCGGTCTGCGGGTCGGTAGCCAGGACCTGGTCGCCGGCCCGGATGTCGCGGATCTTCTTCCGGGACCCGTCAGCCATCAGGACCTCGGTGTCACCATCGAAACTGTTCGGCTCGCAGCTCCCACCCTCCGAGGAACGGATACCGAGCTGCTCCGCCAACTCGTCAGCAAGAGAGTCCACACCACGCTGACAGACACGACTCCCACCAAGGGAATACCGATCCGAGAACGGATTCCCGACCTGCGAGCACGTCTCGTCCGGCATCGCCGGCCGGCACGTCTCCACCAGGCCACCACCACCCGGCACCGAAGCACACGGATTCTCGAAAGCATCCCGCCCCACCGGATCCGCCGAACCATCAGCACCCACCGCGGGAGCAGCATTCCCCGCATCCCCCTGGACGGCAGGAAGCGGATCCCCGACACACCGCAGAGGAGGACCACATACAGGGACCCGGAACGGAGCCGCGGGAGCATCACAGTCGAGATCAGCGAAGAGTCCCGGACCACCACTGCTCGAATTCGGCCGGGCAGGACGATCCCGCTCAGCAGCAGTACCCGGATCAGTCGCCATCACCAGAGGAACAAGAAGCCAGCTGAGATCCGGACCCTGCGCAGCCGCCGCCGGGCTCCCTCCTGTTTCCGGCGCGGTGGCGGGTTTCGGAGTCGTTCTCGGCACGATTGCAGGGGCGGGGTCGTAGCGAGGATTTGATGCCGGAGGAGGCGGTGGGTTGTAGACCGGCGCAGGATCAGCGACGGTCGCGGGAGTCGCTGGAGGTTCCGGATCCAGCCCAGGGTCCGGGACGGCTGGATACAGGTCGTAGAGATACCAGAATTCATCAAAACTCTGATCCGGCTCGGCGACAGGCTTCGGGTTATCCGACTTCACAGCATCGACCGCGTCGTCACAGAATGCTGCGCACAACCCGACCGCAGCCAGGCCAACCCCGTCGACAACGACCTGCGCGAGAAGCGGTGCGGCGAAAACGACACAGAAAGGACAGGATCCGGTGGGGTCGTTGTAGGCCAACGGGTTTGCATTTGCGTAGGTGTATCTGTTGGCAGTTACCGAACCGGCGAAGGGGACGTCCATCGGGTCTCGGGAGATGAACGTGCCGGTGCCGGGGGTGTACCAGCGGGCCTGCGCGGACACCTTCGCCGTCGTCGGGTCCGTCCACGAACCCTGATAACCCACCCGCACACTCGCCGCACCCGCGACCACCGGCTTACCGAACGGGTCATACGACCGGCTGTCCGTCAACGACGCACCACTCGTCGTGAACGCACCCACCAGATCACCATGAATATCGGTGAGCGTCGCCCAGTTCCCCGCCGACGTCCCGACCGAGATGACATCCCCGTCCGGATCACGGGAATACGCCGAGGCCCCGTCCGTCACCGGCTCGCGTTCCAGACCCGCGTAGATCAACCGGGTGCCGTTACGCGCCGCCAACCGACCCAGCCCGTCATAGCCATACGTCGTCGCCGCACCCGTGTCATCCGACACCAGATGATCGAAGGCGTCGAACACCGACGTGGTCGTCGTCGACCCCTCGACCCGCGTCGCCAACGTCCCCCGCGGCGTGTACGAGTACGTCGCCGTGCCATCCGAAAGCAGCCGGTTCCGCTGGTCGAACGTCGCCGCCACCCCGTTGATCGAGGTCCGGTTACCCGCCGCGTCCCAGCCGTAGGTCGTCGTCACCGACGCCGGATCCGTCCACGACGTCAACCGGTCCGCCCGGTCGTAGGTGTACGACTGCGTCCCCGCCGACGCCACCGTCCCCGGACTGATCACCGTCGACAGCCGGTTGTCGTTCAGGTCATAGGCGTACGTCTGCGCCCGCAACGTCCCACCCGGCCCAGCCAACGTGTCCGACGTCGTCCGACCCAGGTCGTCATAACCGAACGTGCGGGTCGCACCCGGGTTGGTGTAGGTGACCGAGGTGAGTTGCCGCGCCGGGTCGTAGTTCAGGCTCCGCGACCCACCCGTCGCCGTCCCCGTGACGAGGTTCAGGTCACCGCGGGAGTTGTAGCCGAACGAGCTGAAGGAACCGGGGTCACCGCGGGAGGCCATCCGGCCGTTCGTGTCGTAGGTGAACGTGGTCGTCCCACCGTTGCCGGACGCGCCGGTGACGAGGTCGCGGTCGTTGTAGGTGACGTTCTGCGTGCCCTGCGGATGCGACATCGACGTGACCCGGCCAGCCAGGTCGTAGGTCAACGACCGCGCCGCGGCCACCGACCCGCCACCTGAACCGGTCTCCGCCGTCAGACGGCCCAGCTCGTCGAACGTGCGTGTCCGCACGACCCCGCCAGGGGCCGTCTCGCTGACCGGCAGGCCACCGGCGTCGTAGGAGACCTTCCACTCCCGGTCGGCGGTGTTCGGGTGCGCCGTCGTCGACGCCTCGATCACCGACTCCCGCAGGTTCATCGGGTTGTAGGTGTAGACGACCCGGTTACCCCGGCCGTCGGTCATCCGGGTGAGCACACCGGCCTTCGCGTAGCCGAAGGCCGTCGTGATGGACGTCGAGGCGTCCACCGGCTCGACCACGGTGCGGAGCTGGTTGAGCGCGTCGTAGGTGGACGTCGTCGTCCAGCCCAGCGCGTCGGTCTCCGACACCGGGTTGCCCGCCGCGTCGTACGCCGTGGACGCCGCGCGCAGCTCGACGTCGGTCGGCGAGAGCTGCGCGGCGCGCACGGGCCGGCCGGCGCGGTCGTAGGTGGTGTGGGTGGAGCGGCCGAGCGGGTCGGTGACCTCCGCGAGCCGGCCGGCGAGGTCGTAGCTGTAGGTGGTGAGGTTGTTGCCCTCGTCCCGGCTCTCGGTCAGGTCGCCGGCCTGGTTGTAGACGGCGGTGTGGGTCTGGCCGCCGGTCGCGTTCGCCGGCATGCGGACCCGGACGACGTCACCGGCGTCGTTGTGCACGGTGTAGGTGGTGAACGTCGCCGCCGGCGTCCGCTCGGTGTCCGTCGTCGCCCACACCCGGTCCAGGTCGTCGTAGGCGAAGAACGTCCACGCGCCCAGCTGGTCGACGGTCGACAGCACGTTGCCGACGTCGTCGTAGTTGATCCGGCGAACACCGGCCGTGGCCGTGCCGACCTGCGGGTCGGTGATCGCCACTGGACGGTTGAGCTTGTCGTACACCGCCGTGGTCGTCTCGCCGCGGCGGTCGGTGTGCGTCAGCACGTTGCCGTTGTCGTCGTACGTCCACGACTCCGTGGGCGTGATCGCCGAGCCGCCCGGCGGCGTGTACGGCTGCCCGGAACGCTGCGTCGGCTGGCCGACGGCGTTGTAGACGATGGCCGTCACGTTGCCGCGGGCGTCGCGGCTGCGCGTGACCTCGCCGAAGGTGTTCAGGATCCCGTCGGAGGTCTGCTGCTGGTCGGTGGGTGCGGCGCCCCACTCCTCGACGGCCACCGGCGGCGACGTCGTCCGCGACGTCAGCCCGATCTGGTTGGTCGCCACGGTGGTCGTGAACGCCGCGTTCGGCGGCCCGCCCGCCACATAGCCGCGGGGGTCGGTGACCGCGGTGACGAAGCCCCGCTGGTCGTGCTGGTAGTTGGTGACGAACGTGGCGGTACCGTCTCCGAAGACCGTTTCGGACGTCGGCCGGGACGCGTCGTCGTAGGCGACGTCGACCCGCTCGGTCGCCGTCGTCCCCGCGGCGCCGAACACGGTCGAGGTCACGTTGCTGTTCGCGTCGTAGGTGTAGGTGGACGTGCGGACCACCGAACCGGGGGCCACGGTGTTCGACGTGACCCGCCCGGCGGCGTCGTAGGCGGTCTGCGCGGTCCGCAGCCCGCCGCCGGCGGACGTCGAGGTCGGGTTGCCCGCCGGGTCGTAGGACCGGTCGACGACGGTGACGTCGTAGGCGCCGGAGCTGGAGAGCACGCCGTTGGTCAGGTCCGGCGGCCGGTAGCCGCGGCGGATCTCCTGCCGGGGCAGGTCGTCCAGCCAGTAGGTGTGGTCGGTGGTGCGGCCCTCGGCGTCGGTCACCGAGGCGAGCCGGCCCGCCGGGTCGTAGGCGCGCGACTCGGCCAGCAGGTCACGGGGGGTCGAGCCGGCGACCGGGTCGTCGACGAAGTCCTCGACGGTCGTCGTCGCGAGCAGGTTCTTCGCCGTGTACGTGTACGAGGTGACGGTGCCGTTCCCGTCGGTCCTCGTCGCGATGTTGCCGTTGGCGTCGTAGGTGACCGAGGTGGTGGCCGCCGCGGAGCTGCCCGAGCCGACGGTCTGTGACGTCTGCTGGTCGGCGTTGTCGTAGGCGTAGGTGGTGGTCCGGGCCTGGTCGCCGCCGGTCGAGTCGGAGACGACGGTCTGGGTGATGTTGCCGTTCAGGTTGTAGCTGTTCGTCGTGACCGCGGTGTGGACCACCGAGTTGATCGGGTTCGTGACCCCGGGCGCGGTGACCGTCGCGACCCGGGAGAGTTTGTCGTACGTCGTCGTGGTGGTCAGGCCCGACGGGTAGGTGTCCGAGATCTCCTTCGACGTCAGCCGGCGGCCGATCTCGTCATAGGTGAACTCGTGCACCAGCCCGGCGGGGTCCTGGTCGCGGCGCAGGTCGCCCTTCGAGTCGTAGCCGAAGGTCGTGACCTTGCCGCGGGCGTCGGTCTGGCTCGCGAGCAGGCCCCGCGGGATGGTGCCGCCGCCGATCGCGGTCTCGACGCCGGTGGTGAACGCCGAGCTGGTCGTCCGTCCGGTCGGGAAGTCGGGGGTGGACGGTGTTCGCGTCTGGATCAGGTCACCGGACGCGTTGTAGGTGTAGCTCGTCCGGTAGGTGTCGTCGGTCGGGGAGGCGGAGCGGGCATCCCGCACGGCGGTGATCAGGTCGTTACGCGGGTCGCCGGGGGCGCCGACGAAGTAGCTGTAGTACTCCGTGAACTGGATCGGGGTGGTGCCCATCATCGCCCGGACCGTGGTGCGGCCCAGGACGTTGCCACGGGTGTCGACCTGCAGCTTGAGCAGGTTGCCGTTCTCGTCCTTGACCTGGGTCAGGAACCCGCGGTCGTTGTAGCTGAACGTCCGCTCGTCGGCGCCGTCGCGCCGGGAGATCAGCTGGCCGTTCTTGTACTCCCAGTCCGTGGTGTGGTTACGCGGGTCGGTGATGCGGATGGTGGTGGTCGCGCCGGTCGCCTGGACGGCGAAGGACGTGCGCTGGGCGAGGCCGTCCTCACGCCAGGCCACGGTCCCGTCGGTGTTGTAGCCGACCTTCGTGTCGATGTTGCCCCGGGGCAGGGTGATCTGGTTCAGCTTGCCGTTCGCGGCGTAGCCGTAGGTCGTCGCCGTCGATGTGTGCGGCGCCGTGACGCTGGTGAGCTTCCCGGACGTGTAGCCGTAGGACCAGGTGAGGGCTCCGCCGTGAGCCGCGACGGAGGGCGTCGAGACGGAGTTGACGTGCCCCGCGGACCAGCCGAACGTCAGCGACCGGCCGCTGGTCGGGTTCACCGCGGAGGTGAGGTGGGCGCTGCCGTCGTAGTTCACCAGGAGCTGGCGTCCCGCGACGTCCGTGACCTTCGTCAGCCGCCCGTCGGAACGGAAGGAGTACGAGGTGCCGCCCTTCTCGGTGAGGGTCGTCCCCGCGGTGGAGATGATGTTGTCGAGACGCCCGGAGCCGGTGGCCTCGGCGAAGGGCCCGACCCGGCTGCCGTAGTACACGGCGGGGTCGTTCGCCGACATGAACTGGACGCCGTTGCGCAGCACCCGGATCTGCGGGCCGTTGGTCTCGACGCGCAGCACGTCCGCGGCGGTGCAGCAGCTGCCGGCCGGCGAGGTGACGACGGTCGTCTCCACACCGTCATCGCGTTTGATCAGCTGCCAGGTACCGGCGCCGGGCTGCGCCACGAGCCGCCAGTAGTTGTTGGGGTCGGCGTACCGGAACGCGAGCCCCAGCCCGGCCTGGGCGACCGGCATCGTGAACGAGAAAGCCCCGTCGGAGGCGCCGGACACCGTGGCCACGTTGCGGTTTCCCGATGCCGTCGCGAGATAGGCGGCGTTTCCGTTCACTCCCCACACGGACCCACCGGCCGGCTGCCATTTCTCGCCGTTGTCCGTGGTTCCGAGCGTGGCCGTCGAGTTCCCTCGGGTGACGGAGTCACGGTGCTGGTCGTCGATCATGGTGATCGAGCCGATGCGCCCCGAGCCGGCACTCGCGACGTAGAGGCCGGCGCGGGTGACCGTGCTGAACGCGCTGTCGCTTGCCGAGCCGACGACCTGGTTGTTGCGCAGGATCGAGATCAGGCTGCCCGACGTCGTGACGGCATACGTGTCGGTGGCCGAACAGCACGCGTTCGCGACCGTGGTCACCTGCGTCTCGCTACCACCGACACGTTTCGCCAGGACGAGCGAGTTGGTGGATGGCTGGACGTACAGCATCCACATGTTGTCGATGTCCTGAACGCGGAACGCGACACCGATCCCGTCCTGCGCGACCGGGGCGGTGAAGCGGATGGTGCCGTCCGCGGCGGCGGGCATGACGGCGGCGTTGCGCTGCCAGATCGAACCGGATATCAGGTAGGCGTCGTTGTTCGAGATTCCCCAGGTCCCGTCGAGCACCTGCCAGCTCTCGCCCGTGTCGGCGAGACCCAGCGACGTCGTCGAGTTCGGGGCCGTGAAGGAAGCCACCTTCGGTGACGGCGCCTGGAGGAGCGAGAAGACGCCGTACGGCGGTTCGAAGGAGCCGTCGCCGTTCCGGCCGAACCGCTGGAGTCGGCCGTCGGGATGGCGAACCAGGATGGTGCCGTCGCCGGCCGTGTCCGGACTGGCGGCCATGTCGAACTCGGAGGTCCACCCGGCTCCGAACAGGCCGTCGGCAGCGCTCAGGCTGTTGTAGGTGCGTGACAGTGAGAGCGCGGGGCCGGCGCCCGACACCGAGGCGTCGGTGACCGTGGAACTGTAGTTCTGCGCCAGCGGGTGGACGTGCGAGACCGGGGGCACGTAGGGATCTCGTCCGAGTGTCGCCTCGGCGGCGGGTTGGACGAGGGCGGGCCGGATCAGGATCGGACCGATCCAGGCGCTCTGGTAGGCACCGTCGGTGACCCGGCCCCGCCAGTAGTACGAGGTACCCCAGTTGAGCGCCCCGGCGGGCGGTTGCCAGGTCGTCCCCGCCTGCCAGCCGGAATCCCAGCACTGGCCCGACGCCGCGTCCGTACCGGTACAGAGCTGGAACTGGTAGGTCAGCGGGTTCGGGGCGTTGTCCGGATCCGAGCCGGCGAGGGTCAGCGTGGGCCGCAACGAGGCGACCTCGGTACCGCTCGGCGGGGCGACTCCGGTGACGATGGGCTCGGCTCCCGTAAGGGTCACCGGGGTGGACATGTAATCGACGCCAACCGTGGAGAACCAGGTGACGCCCGATTCCTTCATGTCCCAGCGAATTTCGTAGACCCCGGCCGGGAGCGGGTCGACCGTCGCGGTCAGATCAATCGTCTGGCCCGGGTTCACCGTGACCGGCATGTTGGTCTCGGCGCCCTCCTGGTCGTAGAGAACACCGTTCTGGTAGACGTGGTAGGAGAGTTTGAAGTTGCCATTCGCCGGCCACGCCGTCTGACCGGAGTTCTTCACCCGGACGACGACGGTTCCCGGCGTGGTCGCCGTTGGCTGCGTCGCCCACTGTGCCGCCCCGTTGGGGTACGAGTACTGCGCACCGGACGAGGACCAGTTGAACTGCAGCATCGGACGGTAGTCGGTCGACGGGACCGCCGGGTTACACCAGCAGTCACTCGTGTAGAACGCCTTGCGTGCCGCGTCGTTCGTCTCCGACGCCGTGATGGCGATACCGAAGTTGGCGTATTTGTCGTGCGTCCAGACATGGACCAGATCACGCAGCCTGTCGTCACCGAAGCCGATGAACTCCTCTGCGGGAAGACAAGCACTGCTGCCCTGGTTATGAGCAAAAGTCGACTCGGCGACAACCGGGCCCAGGGTCGCGCCGGGCCAGGTCATCGTGGTGCCGACCCAGGGGATCATCACCCGGCGCAGACTGACCGGATACGGTGTACAGCCACCAGCCGACTGGTAGTTGACGAGCCGCACCTGCGCATTGGTGACGTGGACGCCCGTGAAACCGTCCTCCCCGGGGAAGTTCAGATAGCCCCGCACCACGTCTGTCTGGTATTTGCCCGCGTACATCCGGGGAGATCGGCAAAGTTGGTGTTGGGCTGCAGGGAGGAGATGTACGTGTCGTCGGTGTTGGCCCGTATCGTCTGGCCGACGACGTTGAAGGTGGGGTCCACCCGGACGGGGAAGACCCGGGCGGGATCCGACAGCCATTCCCGGTCGAGGTCCACCCGGAGGATCTGGGCGCCGTCCTCGCCCTCGGCCAGGCTGTAGGTCACGCCGGTGGAGGTGGCGGGCATGCCGCCCTCCGTGCGTGAGTCCTCCATCCACCCCGGTGGGATCACCGCGCGCGGCTCGCCGGCCTTGTCCTCCAGGACGACCTGCCGGTCGTCGACCCTGGCGGTCAGGCCCTCCAGCGCGAGCGAGAACTCCCACGTGGTCGGTGCCTCCGGTGACCGGAGGACGATGACCTCCTTCAGGCCGTTCGGGTACGGGCCGAGCTCCAGGTCGGCCGACTCACGCACGCCGGCGAACGTCGCCTTCGAGCCGTCGACCCGCGCCGTGGCGGGCGCGGAGTCCGCCAGGCCGAAGGACAGCGACATGCCGTCGCCGAGCTCGACGCGCCCCAGTTCAGGGTCCGTCGCAGTCTGCGCGACCTCGACCGGGTGCTCGGTCTCGGCCGCGCGGAGCCGGCCCGGCTCCGCCTGCTCCAGCGCCGTGTCGATGTCGACCCAGGCGCCCTTCTCGTCCTGGAACCGGACGGGGCCCGTCGTCGACTCGGTCGTGAACGTCCCGTCGGGGTTTCGGAACTCGCGGGTGCTCTCCGTACGCTTCTGCACGATCTCCGTGCGTCCCGCCTGCGGTTTGCCGTCACGGCGCCCGGGGCCTGGATCGGGCTTGACGATCCGGGACTCCCCGAACTCCGCGCGGAGCGCCCCTCCTGGTCGCGCCGCGGCGGGTGGGCCGACGGCAGGCTTGGGCGGCGCGGACGGGGCCAGCGAGGCCCGCGGGTCGGTGAGTCTCACGTCGCCCAGGCCCGGCGTGGTCGGCACGGCGCCCGGCAGATCGGGGACGGCCTTGTCGACCGCCGCCGGGTCCGGGGCCTCGACGGCCTGGGTGGCCTCGGTCGGGACCTCGTGGTCGCGGCCGTCGGCGGAGCCCGAGCTGCTTTCGGGCAGGCCCATGTCCCGGAAGGGGTTCTCGAGCGCGACCGGCCGGCGGCCCCCGCCCCCCGGGCGCGCGCCCCCCGCGGCGGGGGCGCGCCCCCCCCCACGACCACCCGCACCGCGTGCACCACGGGGTTCGCGACCAGGTCCGCCGCGACGGCGTCCGCGAGCGCGGCGGTGT
>NZ_JALKFY010000080.1:0-282 GCF_023242985.1 Frankia sp. Mgl5
GGCTACAACCAAACGGTAAAAGCAAGCTACGATGTGACCATTCCGAAAGAAGCCGGATTGTTTTTGCCATATGAGAAACCGGTGCTAACCGCAGACGTGACCTACGAAGCATTTAACACAGCGGCCACCGTCCATGCCGTCCCAGCCGATGCTGTCGCTGTCTTGCCGCCATTCGCGTTATCGCTTGATCCGAGCGCAACCGTATTGAACACGCTAAAACCGGATCAGCCGTTGCCGGTGAAAGTAACCGTTCGCAACTATACACCGGGAGCGGCGGAAGCT
>NZ_JALKFY010000081.1:0-281 GCF_023242985.1 Frankia sp. Mgl5
TCTTTATACAGCTCGATCAGGTTCTCTGCATTGTCGGCACGCACGCCGTAACGAACTCCGTCAAAGCGGGCCAGATTGGAAGAGGCTTCGGAAGACGAAAGCAAGTAGTAGGTCGGCACAGCATACTCGGTATGCGGCAGCGACACCTCACTCCAGGTCGCGCCCATGCTTTCCAATTGCTTCAATGCGGCCAATACACTCTCACGCACCTCAGCATCGATACCCTCACCGATCAATTCCTTCGGCACGCCGATTCGCAGCCCTTTTACATCTCCCGTCAG
>NZ_JALKFY010000082.1:0-281 GCF_023242985.1 Frankia sp. Mgl5
GGCTAAACTGATCTACGCTACTAACGTATCTTTGGACGGTTACACTGAGGACGAGCAAGGCAATTTAGAGTGGTCGATCTCCGATGACGAGGTGTTTGCGTTCTGGACTGACTTCGAGCGGCCGATTGGCACCTACCTATACGGGCGTCGAATGTACGAGTCGATGGTGTACTGGGAGACGGCAAGCGCCAAGCCCGGCGATCAACCGGAGGTAATGCGGGAATTCGCGCAGATCTGGCGAGCGGCTGAGAAGATCGTGTATTCCCGGACGCTTCAGGCGG
>NZ_JALKFY010000083.1:0-281 GCF_023242985.1 Frankia sp. Mgl5
GTATATGGAGTGGTTTTAATTTCATAAACGTCTTTTTCATTGGAGGATCATTTGCTTAACTTCGATGCATTGGAATACCCGTACAGTTCCCGGAGAGCCGCTTCGTTTGCGCGAAACGGAATGGTAGCTACGTCACAACCTTTGGCGGCGCAAGCGGGCCTGGAGGTGTTGAAAAAGGGAGGAAACGCGATAGATGCCGCGATCGCGACGGCAGCCTGCCTTACTGTGGTGGAACCAACCTCCAACGGTATCGGCGGTGATGCGTTTGCACTTGTCTGGAC
>NZ_JALKFY010000084.1:0-281 GCF_023242985.1 Frankia sp. Mgl5
TTTATAATCAGGTAAAGCTTTCCGGCAAAATCCCGCAGGTCTGCATTCTCTTCGGTCCATCAGCGGCCGGAGGTGCCTATATTCCCGCATTTTGCGATATTGTGATCATGGTGGACAAAAACGCCAGCATGTATCTCGGCTCCCCCCGCATGGCGGAAATGGTGATCGGGGAAAAAGTCTCTCTCGAAGAACTGGGCGGCGCACGGATGCACTGCTCGGTGAGCGGATGTGGAGACTGGCTTGCGGCCAATGAAGAGGAAGCGATTGAGTCGGCGCGGCGT
>NZ_JALKFY010000085.1:0-281 GCF_023242985.1 Frankia sp. Mgl5
GCGTAACGGCAGGAAATGCTTCCGGGATTAACGACGGGTCAGCGGTGCTGTTAATCATGTCACGCGAAAAGGCGGAAGAGCTTGGCTGCAAGCCGATAGCCCGGATTATCGCCAATGCCAGCGCGGGAGTGGACCCAAGCGTGATGGGGATCGGACCCGTACCGGCTACCAAAAAAGCACTGGCAAAAGCGGGGCTAACCTTGGAGCAGATCGACCTGATTGAAGCGAATGAAGCGTTTGCCGCCCAGTCGCTTGCGGTCGCCAAGGAGCTTGGACTGGAT
>NZ_JALKFY010000086.1:0-281 GCF_023242985.1 Frankia sp. Mgl5
GTGTAGTGGATGTGCAGAAAAACGGTGATTTGTTTGCCATTGAGACGGAAAACGGCCGCTATGAAGCAAAGCATGTCATCTTTGCTACTGGCCTCGGAGTTGAACTGGCCGAAAAAATCGGGTTGGCGACAAAACCGGGAACCGAGCCGCGGATCAAAACCGTTTTGGATGTGCAGCCGGACGGCAAGACAGCGATCGATGGAATCTGGGCTGCGGGAACCTGCGCTGGTGTAAGCGTACATACGATTATTACAGCTGGTGACGGCGCCAAGGTAGCGATC
>NZ_JALKFY010000087.1:0-280 GCF_023242985.1 Frankia sp. Mgl5
TCGCTGGAGATCCCTTTTACGGTTAATCCGCGATTGGTGCGGGGACTTGATTACTACACCCAGACCGCGTTTGAAATCAAAATGGCGGAAATCGGCGCTGTAGAAACGTTGTGCGGCGGCGGTCGCTACAATGGCCTGGTGGCAGAGCTTGGCGGCGAGGACATGCCGGGGATCGGCTTTGCCCTTAGTATTGAACGGTTGCTGCTCGCTTTGGAAAAACAGGGCATTGAGCTGCCAGTGGAGTCAGGCATCGACTGTTATTTCGTTGTCCAGACAGAAG
>NZ_JALKFY010000088.1:0-280 GCF_023242985.1 Frankia sp. Mgl5
CTCCTCTGCTCTTCCGCTTTGCGTTTTCCTTGCCGCTGAACCAGCCGGGAAACGGCCGCACGGGCAGCCTGCCGCAGAATTTCATCGTCCTCCCTGTTGATCGGCCTGTTTACTTCCTGGGCCCAGATGTAGCCAAGCACATCTGTGCCTTTGCGGATGGCGATTGCTACCCGCTTGCCCAAGCCGATCTCATCCTTTGCAGGGATGTGAACAGGATCATCATCCGTCAGCAGTTGCTGAAACACGCCGTCCTTCCATAAGCGGGTCAACACTTTTCCGG
>NZ_JALKFY010000089.1:0-280 GCF_023242985.1 Frankia sp. Mgl5
GCAGATCGGTGAAATCATCGAAGTACCGGAAGAGACGGTAATTGATTTGGTGGAAGATATGAAAGCCGACTTGCGCCGGGAAGGCCGCGGCATTCAAATCGTGGAAGTAGCCAAAGCATACCAGCTGACAACGCTGCCGGAGCACGTCCCCTATTTTGAAAAGCTGGCCACCTCACCCAGCCAATCCACGCTCTCCCAAGCGGCTTTGGAAACATTGGCGATCATCGCATACAAACAGCCGATCACCCGCTCCGAGATTGAAGAGATTCGCGGTGTGAAG
>NZ_JALKFY010000685.1:0-55107 GCF_023242985.1 Frankia sp. Mgl5
CGGCCGGCGGCGGCTGAGCGGCGGCGGACGCCCAGCCGCCGCCCAGCCGCCGGTGCCGGCCGGCGGCCGCTGGCCGTCAGTCAGCCGCGTAGGACGGCGCCCGTCCGGCTGGTGGCCTCGGCGACGGCCGCGTCACGGGCATCGTTGGCCTCGGCCGCCGTCAGTGTCCGGTCCGGGGCTCGCAGGCGCAGGCCGAAGGCCAGCGAGCGGCGGTCGGGGCCGACCTGGTCCCCCTCGTAGACGTCGAACAGCGACAGCGCCTCCAGCAGGTCCCCGGCCCCCGCCCGCAGCGCCTCGGTCACCGTGGCGACGGGGACGTCCACCGCGGTGACCAACGCGACGTCGCGGTCGGCCGGCGGGAAGGTGGAGATCGCGGGAGCCACGACCGGCGGCCGCTCGAGCGCGGCGCCGATCAGCGCGTCCAGGTCCAGCTCCATCGCGCAGGTACGGGCCGGCAGCCCGGCGGACCCGAGGACCCGCGGGTGCAGCTCGCCGGCGTACCCGACGACCCGGCCGTCGACCGACAGCTCGGCGCAGCGGCCGGGGTGCCAGGGCATGGCGTCCCCGGCGGCGACGGCCAGCTCGACGCCGACCGCGGCGGCGGTGGCCTGCGCGGCGGCCAGGGCGTCACCCCAGTCGGCGGCCCGCCCCGGACCCCACCAGCCGGCGGGCTCGCGCAGGCCGGTGAGCACCACCGCGACATGGCGCGGCTGACGGGGCAGGGCCGCGTTCAGCGCGCTGACCTCGTCCTCGCTGGGACGGCGGTCGACCGGCGGCGTGACCACCGCGGCCGGCACGTCAGCCGGCTCCCGGAAGACCAGCCCGCTCTCGAACAGCGCGAGATCGGTCTGGCCGCGGCCGAGGTTGCGCACGGCCGCGGCGATCAGCCCGGACAGCAGCGTGGTGCGCAGGTAGGAGGCGTCCTGGGCGATCGGGTTCGCCACCCGCACCGCCGCCCGGCGCTCGTCGCCGGCGGGCAGGCCGAGCGCGTCGGCGGCGTCCTCGGCGACGAACGGGAGGGTGAGCACCTCGACGTATCCGTCCGCGGCGAGCGCCCGCCCGACGGCCCGCCGCAGCTGCTGGGCGGCGGTGAGACCGCGCCCGGCCGGCAGCAGCGGCAGCGTCACCGGGATGGTGTCGTACCCCTCGAGCCGCACGATCTCCTCGACCAGATCCGCGGGGCGGAGCAGGTCGGGCCGCCAGGACGGCGCCGTCACCAGGAGCTCGCCCGGCTCGCCCGGACTACCCGCCGCCTCGGCGGGCTTCGGGTCGCGCAGCAGGCAGCCGACGTCGGTGAGGCGGCGGCGGATCGCATCCACCGGGTAGGGACGGCCGGCCAGCCGCTCGGGCTCGCCGAGCGGGAACACGATCGGCTCCGGCGCCGCGCGGTGGTCGACGTCGGTGACGCCGGGCTCGGCGGTGGCTCCGGCCAGCTCGCGCAGCAGGTCGACGGCCCGCTGCGCGGCGACCGGCGCGAGCGCCGGGTCGACCCCGCGCTCGAAGCGGCGCGACGCCTCGGAGCCGAGGCGGTGCCGGCGGGCCGTCCGGGCGACGGTCACCGCGTCGAAGTGCGCGGACTCCAGCACGATGTCGGTGGTCGCCGCGGAGATCTCCGTCGCGGCGCCGCCCATCACCCCGGCGAGCGCGATCGGCCCGGAGTCGTCGGCGATGACGAGGTCCTCGGGGTCGAGCTCTCGGTCGACGCCGTCCAGGGTGAGCAGCCGCTCCCCCGCCCGGGCGCGGCGGACGACGATCGGGCCGGTGAGCTTCGCCCGGTCGAACGCGTGCAGGGGCTGCCCCAGACCGAGCATGATGATGTTGGTGACGTCGACCGGCGCGGAGATCGGCCGCATACCGGCCAGCGACAGCCGCCGCGACCAGTCCAGCGGGGTGCGCGCGGCGGGGTCGACACCGCTGACCGTCCGGGCGACGTAGCGATCGCAGGCGGCGGTGTCCTCGACCCGCACCGGGTATCCGGCCGCGTCCCCGGTCCCGGCCCCAGCCCCGGTCGCGGCGGGCTCGTCGGAGCCCCAGGCACCGGGGTCGTCGAACGGCAGGCCGAAGGCCGTCGCCGCTTCCCGGGCGATGCCACGCACCGACAGGCCGTAGCCCCGGTCCGGGGTGACGGCGATGTCGAGCACCTCGTCGCCGAGGCCGAGCAGCTCGGCGACGTCCGTCCCGATCCGGGAGCCCGCGGGCAGGACGAGGATCCCGTTGTGGTCCTCCCCGAGGCCCAGCTCCCGGGCCGAGCAGATCATCCCGTCACTGACGTGCCCGTACGTCTTGCGGGAGCTGATCTCGAACCCGCCGGGCAGCACCGAGCCGGGCAGCGCGACCGGCACCCGGTCGCCGACCTCGAAGTTGAACGCGCCGCAGACGATCCCGCGCACACCGGGCTCCGCCTCCCCCGGCCCGGACGCTACGGGCCCGCCCGGCTCACCGAGCTCGGCGACCCGCACCCGGCAGAAGCGGACGTCCTTCTTCTTCGCCGCGACGACCTCGATCGAGAGCACCTCGCCGACCACCACGCCGGCCAGGTCGCCGCCGACGGTCTCCAGGCCCTCGACCTCGAAACCGGCGCGGATCAGCGCGTCGGCCACGGCCTTCGCCGGCGGCAGGCCGCCGACCTGCTCACGCAGCCACGACATCACGATTCTCACCGGGTCAGCCCTCGCTTCCGAACGGCAGGCCGAAGCGGACGTCCCCGTCGACGAAGTCGCGGATCTCGCGGACGTCGTGCCGGGTCATCGCGGCCCGTTCCAGGCCCATCCCGAAGGCGAAACCGCTGTAGCGCGCAGGGTCGACCCCGCAGGCCCGCAGCACGTTCGGGTCGACCATCCCGCAGCCGCCGGCCTCGATCCAGCCCTCGTCGGAGCAGACCCGACACGGCTGGCGGGCGGCGTCGCCACGGCAGGCGAAACACTGGACGTCCAGCTCGGCGGACGGCTCGGTGAACGGGAAGAACGACGGCCGCAGCCGGGTGGACAGTCCGGAACCGAACAGCGCCTGAGCGAACACCTCGAGGGTGCCGCGCAGGTCGGCCATGGTGATGCCCTCGTCGACGGCGAGGCACTCGAGCTGGCCGAACACCGGCGAGTGCGTCGCGTCGATCGTGTCGTTGCGGTAGGTGCGCCCGGGGCAGACCACGTAGACCGGCAGCGGACGGGACAGCAGCGAGCGGATCTGCACCGGCGAGGTGTGCGTGCGCAGCAGCCGGCCGGACGCGGCCGGCTCGACGTAGAGCGTGTCGTGCTCGCTGCGCGCGGGGTGGTCGGGCGCCATGTTGAGCGCCTCGAAGTTGAACCAGTCGTGCTCCACCTCGGGGCCCTCGGCGACCTCGTAGCCCATGGCCACGAAGACGTCGGTGAGCCGGTCGGAGAGCAGGCTCAGCGGGTGGCGGGCGCCGCGGCGGCGGCGGTCGACCGGCAGGGTCACGTCGACCCGCTCGGCGACCAGGATCTCGGCGTCACGCCGGGCGGTGAGCTCGACCAGCCGGGCCTCGTAGGCGGCCCGGACCTTCGCGGTCGCGGCGTTGTGCGCGCGGCCGGCCTCCGCCCGGTGCTCGCGGGGCAGGGCGCCGAGCTCGCGACGGGCGAGCATCAGCGGCGCCTGCTGTCCGTCCACGTGGGCGGTGCGCACGGCGGACAGCGCGGCCAGGTCGTCGGCCCCGGCGATCGCGGCGAGTGCAGCGGCCGCGGCGCCGTCGAGCCGTCCGGGATCCAGGGCACCGAGATCCACGGGATCAGCGGTCTCGTTGGGGGCGGGCACGATGATCATCCTCATCGACGGTGGGCGGGCTGGCACAGCCCGCCCGAATGGATGGGTCGGTTCTCCGGGGCGCCCGCCGGTGGTTCGTCGTACGCGGCCTCAGCCGAACACGGGCCCACCGGCGGGCACGAAAAATCGGAACTCCGCCCCGCCGCCCGACGCCTTGCCGACCGAGATCGTCCCACCGTGCGCGTCGATCAGCGCCTTGGCGATATACAGCCCGAGACCGGTGCCGTTCCCGCGGCTCGCGCCGCGCCAGAACTTGGCGAACACCCGGGTGGCGTTGGCCTCCGGGACTCCCTCGCCCTCGTCGCCGACCGTCACCTCGGCGCCTGTCCCCGTACCGCTGAGCACGACGGTCACAGTACCCGCGCCGTGGCGCAACGCGTTGTCGACGAGGTTGTGGAGCACCTGTTCGATCTTGTCGGGGTCGACCCACATCTCGGGCAGGTCGCCCTCCATCCGGACGGCGAACCGCTCCGCCGGCGCGGAGCCGGCCGCGATCTTGCCCTCGACCACCCGGCGGACGGCGGTGCGCATGTCCACGATCTGCTTGCGGATCTGCACCCGGCCGGCGTCGATGCGGGAGACGTCGAGCAGCTCGGTCAGCAGCCTGGTGACCCGGTCGGCGTCGGTGTTGACGGTGTTGAGCATGAGCTTCTTCTGCTCGTCGGTGAATCTGTCCCACCGGGCGAGCAGGGTCGCCGTGAACCCCTTCACGCTGGTCAGCGGCGAGCGCAGCTCGTGCGCGACCGTGGCGATGAGATCGGCGCGGTTGCGCTCGATCCGTTCCCGGCTGACCGTGTCACGCAGGCAGACGGCGACCCGCACGAGGGCGCCCTCGACGCGGGTGAACCGCGTGGTGACGTTGAAGTCATGGTCTGAGGCGGGGCCGGCGTACGTCAGCCGGCGCTCGGGCTGGCCGGTGACCCGCGGCAGCTCGCGGCTCGGCTGCGAGCACTCCCACCAGTCGTTGCCCCGCTCGTCGAGCAGCGGCAGGACGTCGGTGACGTGCCGACCGACCGCGTACCCGGCGGACAGCCCGGTCATCTTCGTCGCGGCGGCGTTGAAGAGCTCCACAGTGCCCGTCGCGTCGGTGACGACCACCGGGTCGGGCAGCAGGTCGAGGGCCGCCGGAGAAAGCACGTCCACCGACTCCTCCGCGGTCTCGGTCTCGGTCTCACCAGCCCCGTGCGCCGTGGCGCCGACGTCGGGGACACCGGCGGTTACGGCGTCACCCTCCGTGACACCGACGTCCGGTACACCGACGACCTGGTCGTCGTCCGCGACGTAATGCCCGGAAGTGGACGCGACGATGCGCGTCAATGCGCCCCACCTCCCCCGGCGCCGGACGTAGCGGACCCGACCATTCTCTGCGCCCGCGCCGACGCATACAGACACAGCGCTGACGCAACCGCAAGATTCAGCGACTCGGCCTGACCGTACACCGGTACCCGCACCGCCGCGTCCGCGGACGCCGCCGTCGCCGGCGTGAGGCCTCTCGCCTCGTTGCCGAAGACCCAGGCCGTCGGCCCCGCCAGCGTGCCCACGCCGGCCAGGTCGTCGAGGTCGCGGGCCGCGTGGCCCGAGGCCGCCAGCACCAGGCACCCGGCCCGGCGCAGCGCCCCGACGACCGCGGGGCCGTCCTCTGCGACCACGACCGGCAGGTGGAACAGGCTCCCCGCGGACGCCCGGACGCATTTCCCCCCGAAGGGGTCGACGCTGTTCCCGGTGAACACGACCGCGTCGGCGCCGGCCGCGTCGGCCGAGCGAATCACGGTACCGGCGTTCCCCGGGTCGTTCGCGCCCTCGCAGACCGCGACCAGGCGCGGCCGGCCCAGATCCGCCAGCTCGTGGCGGGGCAGCTCGGCGACGCCGACCAGGCCCTGCGGGGTCACCGTCTCCGACAGCGCCGCGGCGGCGGCGTCCGTCACGAGCCGGACCGGCAGGTCGGCCGCGGCCAGCAGGTCCGCGTGCCGCTCCGCCGCCGACTCGCCGACGAAGAGCTCCACCAGGGCACCCACGGCGAGCGCCGCGGTGACCGCCTGCGCGCCCTCGACGAGGAACAACCCCTCGCCGCGGCGATCCGCCGGCCGCCGCAGCCGGCGGGCGGCGGCGACCCGGGCCGAGCGCAGCCCGTCCACCCGCCCGGGCGACGGGCGGGCGGCCCGGCCGCCGGTCGCCGGCCCGGACCGGCCGCCGGCGAGGGCTGTCGGCCGGCCCGCGGAGCGGCCCTGCGGGTGGCGAGGCGACACCGGTGGAAGCCCGCGGTGCCTCAGGCGGCCGAGGTCTCGGCCGCCGCGGGCAGCGCCGCGCGGGCGACCTCGACGAGGGCGGCGAACGCGGCCGCGTCGTTGACGGCGAGATCGGCGAGGATCTTGCGGTCCACCTCGACACCGGCCAGCCGCAGGCCCTGGACGAAGCGGTTGTAGGTCAGACCGTTCGCCCGCGCCGCGGCGTTGATACGAGTGATCCACAGCTGCCGGAAGTCGCCCTTGCGCGCGCGACGGTCCCGGTAGGAGTAGGTCATCGAGTGGAGCATCTGCTCCTTGGCCTTGCGGTAGAGCCGGGAGCGCTGGCCCCGGTAACCGCTGGCGGCCTCGAGAACCTCGCGGCGCTTCTTCTGGGCGTTGACCGCCCGCTTCACGCGTGCCATGAGGGCACCTGTCTCCTTCGTTCGTTCACTTCCGGCCCCCGGACCCCGCCAGGGAGCGTCGGCGGAGGCGGAACTGTCAGCGAGCCAGCAGGCGCTTGATACGCCGGTTGTCCGCGGAGCTCAGCGGGACCTCGTCGTACAGCCGGCGGGTGCGGCGGCTCGTCTTGTGCTCGAGCAGGTGGGCGCGGTTGGCGCGCCGACGCATGATCTTCCCGGTGCCGGTGACGCGGAACCGCTTCCCGGTACCGGTGTGGGTCTTCATCTTGGGCATGATCGGTCCCTGTGGGTGGATTGCGGGCACGCGCCGCTGGCGCGCCTGTTCGGAGTACCCGTGCTGTGTGCACGTCGTTGCGACTTCGCCCGGTCGTGACCTACACCTGGCTGGCGGACTCCGGGGTCCGCTGGGGCTTGGCGCCCGCCTTGTGCGGGGCCATGACCATCGTCATGTTCCGGCCGTCCTGCTTGGGCTGGGCCTCGACGTAGCCGAGGTCGGCCACGTCGGTGGACAGCCGCTGCAGCAGGCGGATGCCGAGCTCGGGACGGGACTGCTCCCGACCTCGGAACATGATGGTGATCTTGACCTTGTCGCCGGCCTTGAGGAACCGCACTACGTGACCCTTCTTGGTCTCGTAGTCGTGCGGATCGATCTTCGGTCGGAGCTTCATCTCCTTGATGACCGTCTGGACCTGGTTCTTACGAGCCTCGCGACGCTTCTGGTCGGACTCGTACTTGAACTTTCCATAGTCCATCAGCTTGCAGACCGGCGGACGGGCAGTGGGTGCCACCTCGACGAGGTCGAGGTCGGACTCCTGCGCCAGGCGCATGGCCTCCCCGATGGAGACGATGCCGATCTGCTCGCCCTCCGCACCTACGAGGCGAACCTCCGGAACGCGGATCCGGTCATTGATACGTGACTCTGTGCTGATGTGCTTTCCTCCGTGGCTCGACGCGCGGGCACGACCTCACCGCAGCGGAGCACCAAGCCCGGGACATCCCGGGCTCCCGGCCGACAACGCCGTGGGAACGGCTCGGCCGACCGGCGACCCGGCCACCGCGTGCGAGCCGGTCGAATTAACGACCAGCCGGCTGACTGTTCCGCGGCGACGACGGGTGGAGGGCGAACCCCCGCTTTGACCCGATCACGGGCCCGAGCGACGTGCCGTCGGGACGCCTGCCACCGCAGTGACCTTGCCACCTTGGTGACCCTGCCACGTCAGTGGCCTTGCCAACCAAGTGACCTTGCCACCTCAGTGACATGTCGCGCCCAAGCACGACGCCAAGACCCGCCATCAGGCGGTCTACGGTCCAGCGTAGCAGAGATGCCCGGCAGGACCGATCAACGCCGACCCAGGTGGCACGGCCCGACCCCGGCGCCGCGGCCGGCCGGGCACCGCGGCGGAGCGGGTCCGGGCCCGCGGGATGTCCACTCGGACCCGACCGACCTGCGCCGGCCACGCGGCCACAGGTCAGGTGCGGTCGTCCCGACGGCGGAACAGCGAACGCCGCGGGGGGCGCACCCCGCGGCCGAGATGGGCGCGCACCGCTGGCACCTCGGTGGGGTCGACGACGAGCACGGCGGCCTCCGCGCTCCCGCCGCCCGCCGCGGATCCGCCGGACCCGTCCTCGATCAGCAGGCGGAGCCGGCGCACGATCTCGGTGATCATGTCGTCACCCCCGGGAGCGGCGCCCCCGGCCGCCCCGGTGTCCCCGAAATCCCCCGCACCCCCGAAATCGCCGGGGGCGTCCGGATTCTCCGTGTCGCCTGGATTCTCGAGGTGCCCGCGGTCGACGGCGGCAGCGGCGGTGCCGGCGGCGCCGTTCACCGCGACGGCGAGGACCGGGCGGGCCGGCCAGCGCTGCCCGATCGACTCCGCCAGCTCCGCCGGCCAGACCTCCGTCTCCGGCGGCAGGCCGGCGAGCGCGGCGCGGATCCGCCGACGGCCCCGCGCGCCGAGCGGCACCGGGCGCGGGCGGAGCAGACCACCCCCGGAGTCTGCCGCGACGATCAGCTCGTCCGCGTGGCCGTCGGCGCCGGCGGCCGCCGGGCCCGCCGCGCCCCGCACGGCGGCGGACGTCCCCGGCTCGCCCGACGAGATCCACATGCCCTCGCCGCCACCGAAGGGCCGCGGGCCACGCCGGCCGACCCCGCCGCCGACATCCCCGGCGGCGGGCCGGACGTCCAGGGTGACCGGGGCCGGGCCGCCGAGGTCGATCACGACGGCGGCCAGGCCCATCCGGACGGCCTCCGCGCACGCGTCGGGCAGCGTCACGGGAACGGGGCGCACCGAGGGGCGCCAGGCCGCCATCACGTCCACCGCACTGAACACCGGCAGCGCACCGGAGCCGGACGGCGTACGCAAGGTGACCAGGACCATGTCGCTCTTCTTGTCCGCGCCGGTCAGCGCGTCGGTGGCGAGAGCCCGGGCCTCGACCCCGACGAACACCCGGGCGCCAGGAAGCGCCGCGGTGAGCGCGGCACGGTCGCCTGAGCGCAGGGCCGCCAGCAACGCGGAGTCGGCACGGCCGTGGTCACCCTGCCCGGGTGGCGTCAGCAGGTCGGGGGACACCCCATCGACTGTAGTGCGTGAAAGTGGCGCTCCGGGACCACACCCGTCGCCTTTGGAGGGGTAGGCGGCCAGGTGTCCGGCGCCTGCGGCCACGCGGTCGGGGCCGGCTCGGCCGGTCCCACCCCACCCCGCGCGGCCGGCTCAGCCGGTGCCCGGCGGACGGCCGCCCGGACCCGCCACGGACGCCGGGTCGACGGCCGTGGCGAGATCGTCGAACGCGGCCCGGGTGCGCTTGCGCAGGCTCCGCCAGGAGAACGGACGGCTGTCCGTCAGCGCCGGGTCGAACGGGACGACCACCACGAGACGGGCACGGCCGGCCAGGTCGTCCAGGCGCTGCCGGGCGGCGCGGGTCAGCCGGGTGGGGTAGGTCTCGACCACGGCCACAAGCGCCGAGGCTGCGAGGTCGCGGCGGCCGGCCCCGCCGAGCGCGGTGAGCGCGTCGTCCGTCGCGGCCAGTTCGGCCTCGCCGGCCCGGGTGGTGACCACAACGAGATCACTGCGCGCGAGCAGGGTCGCCGGCACCGGCTGACTCCATCCCGACGGCCCGTCCGCGATGACCACCGGGAACCACCGGGCAAGCAGGTCCAGGGCCGCGGCCAGCTCGTCGCCGGCCAGGCCGGGCGCGGTGAGATCGTGCACGCCGGGCAGCACCTCGAGCCCGCCCGGACCGTCGGCGGCCAGGTAGCGCCGCAGCTCGGTCAGCGACGCGACCGGGGGCCGGACCCCCGCCAGCTCGCGCAGCCCGACCCGGCGCGGCCGCAGGCCGACCCGCTGGGTCAGCATGCCGTACTGGTCCGGGCAGGCATCGACGGCGGCGATGCGGGAGTGGGCGCGCGCGGCGAGCGCCATGCCCAGGCCGGCCGCCACCGTCGTGCGGCCGCAGCCGCCACCGAACCCACCGACCAGGACCCGCAGGGCGCGTACCGCCGGACGCCGGTCCGTAGCGGGAACGACTTCGGCCGACGGCCGGGGCGTCTCGGACGCGGCCGGCAGCGGCGCGGCCGGCCGGGGCACGGCGGGTGCCGGAGCCACCCGTTCCACCGCTCGCGACGGCACGGGTACTCGAGGGGCCGGATTCGGCGGCGGCGGCGGTGGTGCCGGGGATGGCGGTGGCGGCGGAGCGGGCGGCAGCGGGACCGACGGCGGCAGGGTGGGCAGTGATCCGAAGGACGCCGCGCGCTCCCACTGGGCCGGGGTCCGCTCGCCGGGCGGTGTGGCGGCGGTCCCGACGTCGGGCGTCCACCCGCCCGCGGACGGCGCCGGGGCGGGACTGGGCAGAGGAGCGGTGGCCTCGCCCTCGATCACCGCCCGCCCGGGCGCCGGAGACCGCGTCGGCGGCGGCTGGGCCGGCGGTAGCTGGGCCGGCGGCGGCGCAGACGGCGGCCGGACAGACGGCGGCGCAGGCGGCGGGACGGCCTGCTGACCGGATGACGGCGCGGGAGCGGGCGCGCCCGGCGGCACCTGCCGGTCGGACGGTGTCTGCCGGTCAGGCGGGGGCGCCTGGTGCCGGTCAGGTGGGGCGGCCGCGGGCGGAGGGACCGCGGGCGGGCCGGCCGGAGCGGGCGAAGCGGGCGTCCGCCGGACGGCCGGCGGAGTCGACGGCGGTGCGCCGCGCCCAGGCTCGGGCCGCGGCGGGCGCGGGCGGCTGCGGGTCTGCCGGCGGCTGACGGTCGCCCGGCCGGGCTGGGTCTCCTGCGACATCCGCATGCCCAGCAGGGAGACCGGGCGGGCGTCGCCCTCGGAGTCGCTCTCGCCGCCCGCCTCGGGCGTCACCGGCTCCGGTTCGGCACCGAACGGGTCGCGGCCCGCTCCCGGGTAGTCGGACCCCTCGGATCCCGAATCGCGCGAGGACGGCCCACCGGCCGCGTCACGTTCAGACCCGTGGCCCGTCACCTGCATGTCCCCACCTCATGTGTGTCGACCGTCCGAAAGGTCGGCACCGGTGGTGAGCCCCCCGCCCACCGCCGGTTCCGACCTGTCGCACCGGAACCTCGCCATGAGGTGACACGGACGCGGCGATCCCCCTCAGACCCGCTCCCGCAACCACCACCGTGCGGCAACCGTACGCCCCGACGGCGACGCACCTGACCAGCCCCTGCCGCACCAGACCCTGCCGCGCGAGGTCACCGATACGGTTCGAAACCACAGTCTCGCGGAACGTGTGACATCACAAGTACGCCGGGCCGTCACCGCCCCGGTGACGACGGCCCGGCGACCGACGGCCCACCGGGGGCCCACACTGGTGGCCGGGCCCCGGCGAGGGCACGGTCGGCGGCTACCCGCGGCCGGCCGCGCCGCGGCGGCCCGTCAGGTGAGGGCGCCGATGCCACGCAGGATGACGGCGGTGTCGAGCGCGGCGAGGGTGGCCTCGCGGCCCTTATCCTCCGCCGAGCCCGGCAGGCCGGCACGGTCCCTGGCCTGCTCGACGGTGTCGCAGGTCAGCAGGCCGAAGCCGACCGGCACCCCGGCGTCGAGGGTGATCCGCACCAGGCCGTCCGTCACGAAGCGGCAGACGTACTCGAAGTGCGGGGTGCCGCCGCGGATCACCGCGCCCAGCGCCACCACCGCGTCGTGGCGCGCCGCCAGGGCGGCGACGACCACGGGCAGCTCGACGGCCCCGGAGACCCGCACGACGGTTGGCGTGGCCGTGACGCCCGAGTCCTTCGCCGCGCGCAGCGCGCCGGCGAGCAGCGCGTCGGTGATCTCCACATGCCACCGGGTGGCCACGATCGCCAGGCGCACCCCGCTGGCGTCGGGCAGCTCCTCGGCGGGTGCTCCGGCGCCGCTCATCGGGCCTCCTCGCAGGCCCGGTCCGCGCGGTCGGCGACCGGGGCCGCCGTCACCGGCCAGCGGTGGGCCTCGTGCGCGCCGACGGTCTCGTCCCCGCCGACGACCTTCGGCAGGTCAGGCAGGTCAGGCAGATCAGGCAGATCAGGCAGGCCGGGGAGGCCGGGGAGGCCGGGGAGGTCGTGGCCCATCCGGTCCCGCTTGGTCGTGAGGTAGCGCAGGTTCTCCGGGGTGTGGGTCACCGGCAGCCCCACCTGCTCGACGATGCGCAGCCCGTAGCCCTCCAGGCCCGCGCGCTTCGTCGGGTTGTTGGACAGCAGCCGCAGCCCGCGCACGCCCAGGTCCACCAGAATCTGGGCGCCGGTGCCGTAGTCGCGGGCGTCGGCCGGCAGCCCGAGGGCGAGGTTCGCGTCGACGGTGTCGTGCCCGGCGTCCTGGAGCTGGTAGGCCTGCAGCTTGTGCATGAGGCCGATGCCGCGGCCCTCGTGACCGCGCACGTAGAGCACCACACCCCGGCCCTCGGCCGCCACCGCGCGCAGCGCCGCGTCGAGCTGGTTGCCGCAGTCGCAGCGCTGGGAGCCGAAGACGTCCCCGGTCAGGCATTCGCTGTGCACCCTGACCAGGACGTTCTCCCCGTCACCGACCTCGCCGCGGATCAGCGCGATGTGCTCGACGCCGTCCAGGGTGCCCCGGTATCCGACGGCCCGGAAGGAGCCGTAGCGGGTCGGGATGCGGGCCTCGGCGACCCGCACGACCTGCTTCTCCGTCCGGCGGCGGTAGGCGATGAGGTCCGCGATCGAGATCAGGGCCAGGCCGTGTTCCCGGGCGAAGGCGGTCAGCTCCGGCAGCCGGGCCATGGAGCCGTCCTCGTTGACGATCTCGCAGATCGCCCCGGCCGGGCGCAGGCCCGCCAGCCGGGCGAGGTCGACGGCGGCCTCGGTGTGGCCGGGCCGGCGCAGCACGCCGCCCTCCTTCGCCCGGAGCGGGAAGATGTGCCCGGGCCGGGTCAGGTCGCCGGGCTGGGTGGCCGGGTCGGCGAGCAGCCGGATGGTCCGGGCACGGTCGGCGGCGGAGATCCCGGTGGTGACGCCGGAGCGGGCGTCCACCGAGATCGTGAACGCGGTGCCCATCCGGTCGGTGTTCTGCGGGACCATCTGGTCGAGGTCGAGCCGGTCGACCTCCGCGGGGTCGAGCGGTACGCAGACGACCCCCGCCGTGTGCCGGACCATGAAGGCGAGCAGCTCCGGCGTTGCCGCCTCGGCCGCGAAGATCAGGTCGCCCTCGTTCTCGCGGTCCGCGTCGTCGACCACGACGACCGGCCGGCCGGCGGCGATCTCGGCGATGGCGGTCTCGATCGTCGCGAAGCTCACCGACGCCTCGGCGGATGCCGTCGGGTGGGAGGTGGCCGAGGAGTCGCCGGCCGGGTTCGTGGTCACCGGGTTCGTGGTCATCAGTGTGATCCGTTCAGGTCGGCGTGGAGCTTCTCGACATACTTGGCCACGACGTCCACCTCGATGTTGACCTTGTCGCCGACGGCGCGGGTGCCCAGCGTCGTCACGGCGAGGGTGGTCGGGATGAGGCTGACGGAGAAACTGGCCGGTTCACCGCCGGCCGCGGCGCGGACGTCGACGACGGTCAGGCTGACCCCGTCCACGGTCACCGAGCCCTTCTCGACGAGGTAGCGGTCCAGCCCCGGCGGCAGGCTGACGCGGACGACCTCCCAGTGCTCGGCCGGCACCCGCTCGAGGACGACGCCGACACCGTCGACGTGCCCCTGCACCAGATGCCCGCCGAGCCGGTCGGAGAGGCGGACGGGGCGCTCAAGGTTCACCCGGTCCCCGACCGAGAGGTCACCGAGGGCGGACCTGCGCAGCGTCTCGAGCATCACGTCCGCGGTGAAGCCGCCGGCCGCCGTCCCGGAGGAACCGGCCGGCCCGGATACGTCCCCGCCGGCGGCGCCGTCCGGGGGGTGGACGAACGAGGTCACCGTGAGACAGACCCCGTTCACGGCGACGGAAGCGCCGTGCGTCACGTCATCGAGTACGCCATGACACTCGACGGTCAGCGACGCGGCGTCATGCCGCGGCTCAATGGCGGTCACCACGCCGAGTTCTTCGACGATGCCGGTGAACATCCGACCCCGCACCTCCGGTCCCGGCACGTCCGGGACATCAGAAGGCGACGCGGGTCAGGGCCGACGCGCCCGCGCCGACCCACGCCGGGACGGCCACGCGCACGTGGCCGGCACAGCGGTGCCCCGCGCGCGTCCTCCCATCCGGACTTTCACCGTCGGTCCCGGAATTCCACCAGGTCAACCGGCCGCCACAAGGGCGGACGGGTCGCGGACTGTCACCGCCGGCTCGGAGTTTCACCGACCCCGGAGCGCGCGTGCTGTTGTTAGTACACGGTTAAGTCTGACATACGGGCGCCGCGAACGCGCGGGGCGCGGACAGTAATCCACGTCATCCCCACCGGGAAACCGCGCGGGACGCCCCCGGCGGTCACCGCAGCAGGTGGTCGTTCACCGCCCGCACACCGTCAGCGAGCTCGGCGAGCTCGAGCACCTCGACACCGGCGGCGGCCAGCCGCTCGGCACCGTCGCAGTCGACGAACAGGGCCGGCTCCCGCCAGGCGAAGACGACCCGGCGGACCCCGGCGGCGAGCAGCAGCTCGGTGCAGGTACGCGGCCGGGACGCGCGGGCGCTGCACGGCTCCAGCGAGCTGTACACGGTCGCGCCCGCGGGCAGGCCGCCCGGCGGCAGCCGGCGCAGCGCCACCTCCTCGGCATGGTCTGCCGGCTCCTCGGCCCGGGAGTAGCCCTCGGCGACCGGCGTCCCGTCCGCGGCGACGACGAGCGCGCCGACGGCGAACGCGGTGACCGACGGCGGGCAGCGCCGGCCCAGCTCGACGGCCCGGCCCAGCCAGTGCCGGTCGCCTTCCGGGGTACCGGGCAGTGGCGGCCCGCCGGCCGCGGCGCGCGCCTCGCTCACGCCGGCACCCCGCCGACGGCGGCCGCCCCGCCACCCGCCTCACGATCAGCGACGGGAGCCTGGGCCGGAGCAGGGGGCGAGACAAAAGCGGCGGCCGGGGCGGTGAGCCTCGGCGCGGCCGCCAGCGCGAGCGCGCGCAGGGACTCGACCGCCGCCGCCGGGTCGTCCAGGCCGAAGACCGCCGTGCCGGCGACGAAGACGTCCACCCCCGCCTCGGCGGAGCGCTCGATGGTCTCCCGGTTGACCCCGCCGTCGATCTGGAGCCACAGGTCAAGGCCGCGCTCGTCGATCAGGCGACGGGCCGCGGCGATCTTGGGCAGGACCTCGTCCATGAACTTCTGGCCGCCGAAGCCCGGCTCGATGGTCATCAGCAGCAGCAGGTCGAAGCGGTGCAGATCGTCCAGGTAGTGCTCGACGGGGGTAGCCGGCTTGACGGCCAGGCCGGTGCGGGCACCGGCCGCGCGGATCGCGTCGGTGGTGCGCGCGATGTCGCCGACCGCCTCGGCGTGGATCGTCACGTTCGCCGCGCCCCGCTCGGCGAAGCCGGGCGCCCAGCGGTCGGGGTTCTCGATCATCAGGTGGCAGTCGAGCGGGGTGTCGGTGACCCGGCGCAGAGCGTCCACCGTGTCCGGGGAGAACGCCAGGTTGGGCACGAAGTGGTAGTCCATGACATCGACGTGCAGCCAGTCCGCGTGCCCGGCCACGGCGCGCGCCGCGTCCGCGATCCGGCCGAAGTCGGCGGCCAGCATGCTGGGATATATCTGCGCGGTTGCCACGCGGCGAGCGTATACAGCCTCGCCGGTCAGCGGTCCGCCCGGCGCAGCAGCGCCAGGAACATCGCGTCGGTGCCGTGCAGGTGCGGCCAGAGCTGGACGAACGGACCGTCCCCGAGGCCGCCCGGCGCACCGTCACCGAACGGCGGGCCGGCGAACGGCGGGCAGCGCCGCGCGTCGAGGATGGCGACGTCCCCCCGCTGCTGGGCGATCGCGGTGACCACCTCGGACGTCTCCTCCGGGTGCGGCGAGCAGGTGACATAGGCCACCGCCCCGCCCGGACGCACCAGATCCAGCGCGGCGACGAGGAGCTGGCGCTGCAGCGGCACCAGCGCGGCGACGTCCGCGGGCGTGCGCCGCCACCGGGCCTCGGGCCGGCGCCGAAGCGCGCCGAGGCCGGAGCACGGGACGTCCACCAGCACCCGGTCCGCCATGCCGGGGCGCACCGGCGGGAACCGCCCGTCGGCGCGCACCGCCAGGGCGGCTGGGAACCCGGCGAGCGAGGCGGCGACCAGGCCGGCGCGAGCCGCGCGCGGTTCGAGCGCGAGCAACCGACCGGCCTGCGCCGGATCGCCGGCGGCCTGCAGCGCGGCCAGCAGGGCGGCCTTGCCACCCGGCCCGGCGCACAGGTCCACGGTCAGCCCGGTGTCCCGGCCGATGGTGGGGACCGAGGCGAGGGCCAGGGTGACCAGCTGGCTGCCCTCGTCCTGCACCGACGCGTCGCCGGCCGCGACGGCCGGCAGCGACCCCGGGTCTCCCCCGTCCAGGTGGACGGCGTAGGGCGAACCGGCGCCGCGCCGCGCCCCCAGGCCGACCGAGGCGGCCTGGGCCACCAGCGCCTCGGCGTCGATCCGGCCGGGCCTGGCGACCAGGTGCACCGCGGGCCGGGTGTCGTTGGCGGCCAGCGCGGCGTGCGCGCCGGCGACGTCCCCGCCCAGGGCGTCGAGCACGACGTCGACGATCCAGCGCGGGTGGGCGGTTACCACCGCGAGGTGGCCGGCCGGGTCCTCGGCGATGTCCGGGGCCGAGAGCAGGACCGCGATGTCACCGGCCGCCGCCTCGATCCGCGCGGCGACCCGGCGCAGCACCGCGTTCGCGAACCGCACCGGGCGTTCCCCGCAGGTGGCGCGGACCAGGTCGACCGTGGACGCGACCGCCGCGCGGGGCGGCACCCGGGTCGACAGGAGCTGGTAGGCGCCCAGCCGCAGCGCGTCGCGCACCGGCGGGTCGACGCTGGCGACGGGGCGGCTGGTCACCGTGTCGAGGACCCCGTCCAGGGTGCCCTGGGCCCGCAGCGATCCGTAGGTCAGCTCGGTGGCGAAGCCGCGGTCGCGCGGGGAGAGCCGGCGCCCGGACAGCAGCGCGGGCAGCAGCAGGTTGGCGTAGGCGCCGCGCTCGTCGACAGCGCGCAGCACCTCCCAGGCGAGCAGGCGCGCCGGGTCTGTCGTGCCGCCCCGGCGGGGCGCGGAGACGCTCACGCGAACGCCTCGTCCGTGCCGGGCCGCAGGCCGCGGATCCAGTCGGCCGCCGGCATCGGCGCCTTTCCCTCGGGACGGACCTCGTCAAGGACCACCGGCGTGGTCGCCGTCCCCACCAGTACGAGCCCGCGCTCGGGCACCGCGAGCCGCCCGGGGGGCAGCGGCGGGTGGCCCGCGGGCGCCGGCCGCACGGGACCGAGCTTGACGCGCCGGTCACGGAAGGTCGTCCAGGCGCCGGGCGCCGGGGTGGCAGCCCGCACCAGCCGGTCAACCGCGGCGGCCGGGGCCGACCAGTCGACGCGGACGTCCTCGACGGTGAGCTTCGGGGCCAGCGAGACACCGTCGGACGGCTGCGGGCGGGCCTGCAGGGTGCCGTCCTCGATGCCGTCCATGACGGCCTCCAGCAGCCGCGCGCCGGCGACGGCGAGGCGGTCGAGGAGATCTCCGGACGTGTCCGTGGGACGGATCCGCTCGGTGAGGACCCCGTAGACCGGGCCGGAGTCCAGGGCGGGCTCGATCTCGAACACGCTGGCGCCGGTCATGTCCTCCCCGGCGAGGACGGCGTGCTGCACGGGCGCCGCGCCCCGGTAGGCCGGCAGCAGCGAGAAGTGCAGGTTGACCCAGCCGTGCTTCGGGATGCCCAGGGCCGGCCGGGGCAGCAGCGCGCCGTAGGCGACCACCGGGCAGCAGTCGGGGGCGATCTCACCGAGCCGGGCGAGGAAGTCGGGGTCACCGGCGCGGGCCGGGGCCAGCACCTCGAGACCACGCTCGTCCGCCAGCTCCCGCACCGGCGAGGACCGCTGGTGCCGGCCCCGGCCGGCGGGCCGGTCGGGACGGGTCACCACCGCGACCACCTGGTGGCGGGGACTGTCGAGCAGCGCGCGCAGGCTGGGCAGCGCGACCGCCGGCGTGCCGGCGAAGACAAGACGCATGACCACAGCTCCCTCAGCGCCGATCCCGGGCCGGATCCCCGGCCGCGGATCCGATCGTCCCGGCCATCATCACGATCATCGACCCGGCGGCGGACCCGATCGCCGACCCTACCGCCGTGCCGATCACCGTTCCGATGGCCATCGTGGCGAGGACGGCCGACGCGATGATCTTTCCCTGGAGGCTCAGCGCCCGCGGCCGAACAGCGGGTGCGGCGATACCTTGACCGCGGGCTTGGGCTCGTTCGACCACTCCGCCTCGCGGATCGCCTTCATGGCCGCCCGCTTCGTCTCCTTGTCGAGACGGTCGATGAACAGGATCCCGTCGAGGTGATCGGTCTCGTGTTGCAGGCATCGGGACAGGATGCCACTGCCCTCGACCGTGACCGGGTCACCGTGGGAGTTCTGGCCGACGGCGAGGACGCGTTCCGGACGGCGCAGGTCGAATGCCAGCCCCGGCAACGACAGGCAGCCCTCCTCGCCGTCCATCATCTCCTCGCTGAAGGGCCCCAGGACCGGGTTGATCAGGTGCCCGACCTCGTCCGAGTCGTCGAGGTAGGTGAAGACACGCAGCGACACCCCCAACTGCGGCGCGGCGAGGCCGACGCCGCTGGCGTCGCGCATGGTGTCGGCGAGATCGTCAACGAGGCGGCGCAGCTCCCGGTCGAAGGTCGCCACCGGGTCGGCGACCGTACGCAGCACCGGATCCCCGAGAAGGCGGATATCACGGACGGACACGGTCACTCCCAGAATGTCGTCACCTGACCGACCTCGGTCCGGCGAGATCGGACGCTTTCATGCTACGGGTCGCGCGGGAACCGGCGCCGGATTGGACCGACGGCCCCGCCCCGGTCCGCCGGCTGACGATCGGCCGGCGGCCGTCAGCCGATCGTCAGCGGGTCGAGCTGGACGCGCACCCGACCCGCACGGCGGGCGTCGAGCACCCCACGGGCGGCCCGCAGCGCGGCGGCGAGGTCCGCGCCCTGCTCCCGGCGCACCCGGATGATCAGACGCTCGGGCTCCTCCGCCGGCTCCGGTGGCTTCACCTGCTCAGGCGGCCCCCGGCGCCCCGGCTCGTTCGGATCTCCGGACCCCGCCCGCACCCGGCCCAGCCCTCTGCCCTGCTCACGCCCCTGCGCGCGGCCCGACCCACGGCCCGGTGCGTGGCCCGGCTCGGGAGCCGGCTCCCCGCCGGCCCCGCGACCCGGTTCCTGCCTCGGGACCGCCTCCCGTCTCGGGACCGGCACCGGGCCCAGGACCTCCGCGCCGGCCGGCAGCGTGGCGGCCGCCAGCAGGTCGTCGAGCGCCGCGGGGGTGCCATCCACCGCCGCCACCCGGCTCACCGGAGGGAAGCCGAGCTCGGCGCGCTCGTCCGACTCCCGGGCGACGAACAGCCCGGGATCCCAGCGCACCAGCGCCTGCACGGGCCCGAGCCCGAGATCCGCCGCCACGACCACCAGCCCACCGGCCGGGGCCGGCCGGGCCAGCGCGGACGCGGCCATCCACCGGCGCAGCGTCTCCTCGCCGGCCCGCAGATCGGGACGCCCGAGCAGCGCCCAGCCGTCGAGGAGCAGTACCGCCCCGTAGCCGGCCTCGGCGACCGGCTCCGCGCCCGGTGTCGCGATCACGAGCGCCGCCTCGGCCGGCACCGTGGCCAGCACCGTGTCGCGCCCGGATGTCCGCACAGGGATGCCGGGAAACGCCCGCCCCAGTTCCTCGGCGGTGCGGCGGTCACCGGTCACCGACGCACGCAGGCGCGTTCCGCCGCAGCCCGTGCACCGCCACCCGCCCACGCCGCCCCCGGAGACCGCGGAACGACCGGAGCCCACACCAGCGCCGAAAGCCCCGACTCGCCCCGGGACGGGCTCCTGCCCAGGCGCCGTCGGATGGCCGGCGGGTCGCGGTACCGGGCGCCCGCACCAGCGGCAGGCCAGCGCGGCCCCGGCGGCGGACCGGCCGAGCGGGCCGGCGCAGCTCCGGCACCGGGCCGGGCGGCGGCAGTCCGCGCAGGCGATGGACGGGTGATATCCCCGCCGCGGCACCTGGACCAGCACCGGCGCGCCACCGGCCAGCGCGGCGCGCGCGGCACGCACGGCGAGCGAGGGCAGCCGGGCCGCCCGCGCGGCCGGGTCGATGGACGCCTCGAAGTCGGAGCCGACCGCCTCCACCCGGGGTGCGAGCCGCCGCACGGCGTCCCGGCCGGCCGCCAGCCGGCCGGCCCAGCCCACCCGGGCCAGGGCCTCGGCGTCCACCGACGGAGAGAACCCGCCGACCAGCACCGCGCAGCCCTCCTCCCGGGCCCGCAGGACCGCCACGTCGCGCGTGTGCGGGTAGGGCGCCCGAGGTTCGGAGTGCAGGTCGTCCCCGTCGTCCCAGACGACGAGCAGGCCGAGGTCGGCCACGGGCGCGAACACCGCGGCGCGGGTCCCCACGACCACCCGTGTCTGCCCGCGGCGGACCGTCAGGAAGCGCCGGTACCGCTCCGCCGGGCCGAGATCGGCCCGCAGCACGGCCGGGACGCCACCCGCCGCCGGCCCGGCCTCGGTCCCGGTCTCGGGAGGTGTCAGCGCCGCGGCGACCCGGTCGGCGTCCCGGTGGTCGGGAACGACGACGAGCGCGCCGCGCCCGGAGGCCACCGTGGCCGCGACCGCCACGGCGATCATCGCCGGCCAGGAGGGCCCCGGCGGCGCCCACCAGACCGCCCGCGGCGAGCGCCCGCTCGACAGCGCCGCCAGGAAGTCGGGGCCGTCGGGATAGATCGACCACCCCGCGCGGCCAGGATCACCGGACCGGCCGCCGCCCAGCTCGGCCGCGCCACCGCTCGCGGTAGCCGTCGGCGCCGCGCCGACGCCGGGACCGGTGACAACCGGCTCAGCCTCGGCGCGGGCATGGCGCGGCGGGACGGCCAGGCGCAGCACGTCGGCCATCGTCCCGGCGTATCTGTCGGCGACGGCGCGGGCGAGGCGGGCGACCGGCTCGGAGAGCACCGGCTCCGCCGACACCGACCTGGCCAGCGGCGCGAGACGCCCGGTGTGATCGGACCGCTCGGACCTCTCGAGGACGAACCCGTCCACCAGGCGCCCGCCGAAGCGGACGCGCACCCGCGAGCCGGGAACCGCGGCGGCGGCCATGGCGGCCGGCACGAGGTAGTCGAACGGGCGGTCAAGGTGGACGAGCGGGGTGTCGACCACGACCCGGGCCACCGGCAGCTCCTCAGCCGGAACCACCGCGCCGGGCTTCTCGGAGCCACCCGGCTTCGCGGCGACGGCACCTCGCTTCGCCGGGGCGACGCCAGACTTCGCCGCGCCGGCGGCGGGCCGCGCCGGGCGCCCGGCCGGTGCCGCGGAGGGCACACCGCCCGCGGGCGTCGGCCCCCCGGTGGAGCGGGAGCCCGCGGCCACCACGGCACCGGCGAGGCCCGGAATCACCGCGCTCTCGTCGTCCATGCCGCATTCGTACCAGTCGCGGCGGACAGGATCGGCCCCCACTGCGCCCGCCCGGCGAACCGGATCACCGAACGGCCACGGACCGCCGGAAAGCAGATCACCGAAAACAAACCGCCCAAAAATGCGCAGGGGCGGAGCCGTCCCCGGTGGGGGGTCGGCTCCGCCCCTGCGGGCGGATCAGGTGGCGTCAGCCCTTGACGGCGGCCGTCAGGGCGTCGGCGCGGGAGGTCGCCTCCCAGGTGAAGTCCAGCTCCGGGCGGCCGAAGTGCCCGTAGGCGGCCGTCTGCGCGTAGATCGGGCGCAGCAGGTCGAGGTCCCGCACGATCGCGGCCGGGCGGAGGTCGAAGACCTGGGTGACGGCGTCCTGGATCTGCGCGTCCGGCACCTTGCCCGTGCCGAAGGTCTCGACGAACAGGCCGACCGGGTGGGCCTTGCCGATCGCGTAGGCGACCTGGACCTCACAGCGGCTGGCCAGGCCCGCGGCCACGACGTTCTTGGCGACCCAGCGCATGGCGTAGGCAGCCGAGCGGTCGACCTTGGACGGGTCCTTACCCGAGAAGGCGCCGCCGCCGTGCCGGGCGTACCCGCCGTAGGTGTCCACGATGATCTTGCGCCCGGTGAGGCCGGCGTCGCCCATCGGGCCACCGATCTCGAAGCGACCGGTCGGGTTCACCAGCAGGCGGCGCCCCTCGGTGCTGATCTCGAGGAGGGCGAGCTCCGGCTCCACGACGTACTCGGCGACGTCGGGCGCGAGCAGGGTGTCGAGGTCGATGTCGGCCGCGTGCTGCGAGGAGACCACAACGGTGTCCAGGCGGACCGGCTTGCCGTCCTCGTACTCGATGGTGACCTGCGTCTTGCCGTCGGGGCGCAGGTAGCCGACCTGGCCGTCCTTGCGGACGGCGGACAGCCGCCGGGCGAGCCGGTGTGCCAGGGCGATCGGCAGCGGCATGAGCTCGGGGGTCTCGTCGCAGGCGAACCCGAACATCAGGCCCTGGTCGCCGGCGCCCTGACGGTCGAGGTCGTCCTCGGTGGAGCCCTCGACGCGCGCCTCGTGGGCGGTGTCGACACCCTGGGCGATGTCGGGCGACTGCGAGCCGATCGAGACGCTCACGCCGCAGGAGGCGCCGTCGAAGCCCTTCTTGGAGGAGTCGTAACCGATCTCCAGGATCCGCTCGCGGACCACCGAGGCGATGTCGACGTAGGTCTTGGTGGTCACCTCGCCGGCCACGTGCACCTGACCAGTGGTGATCATGGTCTCGACGGCGACCCGGCTCTTCGGGTCGTCCTTGAGCATGGCATCGAGGATGGAGTCGCTGACCTGGTCAGCGATCTTGTCCGGGTGTCCTTCCGTGACGGACTCGGACGTGAAAAGGCGCGTCGCCACTGGACTACCCCCTGGGGAGATCAGGACTGATACCGACGCAGTTTACCGAGGTTCACTCAGGGGTATGCGCACCGGCCGGCTTCCGGTCGTGCAGCGCGTCGACGATCCGGTCGAGCACCTGGTGGGCAAGAAGATCCTTACTGGTCAGGGGGATCTCCGCGGCCCCACCCGCACGGTCAAGGAGGACGGCGCTGTTCTGCTCCACCTCGAACCCCAGGCCGGACCCGACCCGGTTCACCACCAGCAGGTCCACCGGCTTGCGGGCGAGCTTCGCCCGGGCGAGGTCGAGGACCCCGGCGTCGGGTCCGCCCGTCTCCGCCGCGAACCCGACCAGCACCTGCCCGGGACGGCGGTTCGCGACAAGCTCGGCCAGGACGTCCGGGTTGCGGATCAGCTCGATCGCGTCCGGCGCCGCGGACTCTTTCTTGATCTTGTACTTGTGCTCGGTGGCGGGCCGGAAATCGGCCACCGCCGCCGCCATGACCACGACGTCGGCGCGGGGGGCCGCGTCGTGCACGGCCGCCCGCAGCTGTTCGGCCGAGCCCACCGGCACCGTGGTCGCGCCGGCCACGTCGGGCAGGGCGACGTTGGCGGCCACGACGGTGACCGCCGCGCCGCGGGCCACCGCCGCGCGGGCCAGCGCGTATCCCTGCCGGCCACTGGAGGCGTTACCGAGGAACCGCACCGGGTCGAGGTACTCGCGGGTGCCACCGGCGCTGACGAGCACGTGGCGGCCGGCGAGGTCGGGCCGCATGCCGTCACGCCCGCGGGCGAGAACCGCCCGGGCGACCGAGGCGATCTCGGTGGGCTCCGGCAGCCGGCCCGGCCCGGAGTCGACGCCGGTCAGCCGGCCGACGGCCGGTTCCAGCACGAGGGCGCCCCGCTCGCGGAGCAGGGCGACGTTGGCGCGGGTCGCCGGGTGCTGCCACATCTCGGTGTGCATGGCTGGGGCGAACAGCACCGGGCAGGTGGCTGTGAGCAACGTGCCGGTGAGCAGGTCGTCCGCCCGGCCCGCCGCGGCCCGCGCCATCAGGTCCGCGGTGGCGGGCACGATCAGCACCAGGTCGGCCTCGCGCCCGACCCGGACGTGCGCCACGTCCTCGGCGTCGGTGAACAGGTCGGTCACCACCGGCTGGCCGGACAGCGCCGCCCAGGTGACCTCGCCGACGAAACGCAGCGCCGCGGCCGTCGGCACGACGCGGACGTCGTGGCCGGACTCGGTCAGCTGGCGCAGCACCTCGACGGCCTTGTACGAGGCGATGCCGCCGGACACGCCGAGCACGACCCGCGGCCGCCGCGCCGCCCCGGCCGAACCACCGCCGCGCATCCCCGCCCCGCCGCCTGTCACGCGGAACAACCGAGGCGGGCAGGACGGGCAGGGCCGGCGAGACGGACGCGAGCCGCGGAGGCCGCGTGGGTCAGGAGATCGGCGGCAGCGGGTCGGTGATCGTCTCGTGCGTGAGCAGACCGGAGTTGATCTCGCGGAGCGCGATCGACAGCGGCTTCTCCTGGGCGCTGGTCGTCTCCACCAGCGGGCCGACGTACTCCAGCAGGCCCTCGCCGAGCTGGGAGTAGTAGGCGTTGATCTGGCGGGCCCGCTTCGCCGCGTAGATGACGAGGCTGTACTTCGAGTCGGTGGCCTCGAGCAGCTCGTCGATCGGCGGGTTCGTGATGCCCTCGGGCTGGGCGACAGTACCGGACACGGTGTCCTTCCGGGGTGGGGCGGTCGGGCGGCTCCAGGCGCGCCGTGGGCGGCCTGGGCCGAGCCCTGTCCCGGACAACAGTACAGCCGCAACCGGTACAGCCCGTCACCGAGCCGTTCACCGCCGGGCCGTGGGTGCCCCGGAGACCGCGCGTCCCCGGGAGGTGGAGCGCCGAGCCGCCGGTCATGGGACGTCCGCAGCGCGGTGCGCGTCCCGCGGGCGACCGGTCATCAGCCCCACCAGCTTCGCGGCGGCGGCCGTGACCTCGTCGTTCACGACGACCTCGTCGAACTCCGTCTCGGCCGCCAGCTCGATGCGGGCCCGGTCGAGGCGCCGGCGGATCACATCAGGTGCCTCCGTGCCCCGACCGGTCAGGCGACGGACGAGCTCGTCCCAGGTAGGCGGGGCCAGGAAGACGAACCGGGCGCCCGGCATTGCCGACCGGACCTGCCGGGCGCCCTGCAGCTCGATCTCCAGCAGGCAGGGAACGCCCTGTGCCAGCCGCTCCTCGAGCGGTCCCCGAGGAGTGCCGTAGGCGTGCCCCGCGAACATCGCGTGCTCGACGAACTCCCCCACTTTGACCATGTGGGCGAACTCCTCCGCGTCGGCGAAGTGGTACTCGACGCCGTCCGTCTCGCCCGGCCGCGGCGCTCGCGTCGTCACGCTCACCGACACCCACACCTCGGGGTGCAGCCGGCGGACGGCGGCGACGACCGTGCCCTTCCCCACTCCGGACGGCCCCGACAACACGGTCAGTCCCATCCCGACACCTTAGAGCCCCTCCACGGGGTCACGCAGGTTCAGGCGGGGCGGGCGGGCCACGCCGGCGACGGCCGGCCCGGCGCCCCCCGGCGCCCGCCGTCCCCTACCGTCAGCCAACGGACCATCGTCATCAAGATGCCATCAAAGGACGGGTTCCCCCGTTCACCCCGATGGTATGCGGCCGTCAATGGGAACCCGGTCGGGTGACCACACGGGTGGCCCCGGCCGGTGCACGCCAAACGGATCGGGATCGCCATCACCGAACCCCTGGGACTTTAGTCCCAGGACATTCGGCGAGAACTCCTCACGGCCCGCCGGCGATTGATCGAGTGACGCGAATCCGCGACGCAATGAACGCCGACGGCACCGGAACGTGTCGACGCCTCGCGGCCTCAACACCTTCCGGCGGCGCCCGTTACGGGCCGTTACCAACGACCCGGCAATCGGAACACCTATGCATCACGCCACACTCAGGCGCTCGCGCCGAACTCCTCGAGGAGCGCGGCACGCTGCTTGGCCCCGAGCCCGCGCAAACGGCGGGTCGGGCTGATACCGAGACGCTCCCGGATCTTCTGGGCCCGAACACGGCCCACTCCGGGAAGCGACTCCAAGACCGCGGAAACCTTCATCTTGCCGACGACCTCATCGCTGTCCGCCAGCTCGAGAACGGCGGTAAGACTGATCTCCCCCTTCTTCAACCGCTCCTTGAGTTCGGCGCGCTGCTTACGGGCCAGCGCGGCTTTCTCGAGGGCGGCGGCCCTCTGCTCGGGCGTCAGGGGCGGCAGGGTCACGGGTACGCCTCCTCAATTCGGTGATCGCGCCGCGCAAACTAGCGAGGAAGAGGCTCCTCGGTCCAGCCGGAGCTGCATCACGGGGGTACCCCGCATTGTCCCCACAAGACACAGCCTTTGCCCGGATGAATGACCTGCGTCGCACGCGCCGGACGCATTCGGTCCGTAGCGGCCCCACCGTACCGGTACTCGGGCACCCAGAGCGGCCCAGATCCACCCGTAGTGGCGTTTGCGCAGGTCAAGGGCCTACCGGAGTGGAGTAACCCTGGTGGCGATAGTGGCGGCGGCCACGGCCCGATCGGCCGCGGAGGTGATCGGACGGCCGATCACGAGGAGGTCCGAACCGTCGGCGAGCGCCCGTTCCGGGGTGGCGACCCGGGCCTGGTCAGCCCGCTCAGACCCCTCTGGACGCACTCCAGGCGTGACCAGAGTCACAGTTTCACCAAGCTCCGCGCGGACCATAGAGACCTCTTTCGGGCTGCAGACGAGCGCCCGCGCACCGGCCTCCACAGCGAGCACCGCGAGCCTGCGGACGGCGTCCGAGGGCGGTCCGGACAGCCCGACGGCGGCGAGCGTGGCGGCGTCCAGCGACGTCAGCACCGTGACCGCGGTTACATGAACATCGGGCCCGGCGTCGACCGCGGCGCGCACCATGGCCGCACCGCCGGCCGCATGCACGGTCACGAAGCGAGGTGCCAGCGTGGCCAGCGAGCGCATCCCGCCGGCCACGGTCGCCGGGATGTCGTGGAGCTTCAGGTCGAGGAAGAGCTCGGGCGCCGCGGAGCCGTGCGGCTCACCCCAGCCGTCCGCCACATCACCCCCCGTGACGGAACTCACCACCCGAGCGGGCGCCGCGGGCGCCGCCGACCGAGCCGGAGCGAGCAGCCCTTCGTCACGCAGCGCAGTCACGATCGTCGGCCCGGCCCGACAGAAGAGCTCCAGACCGATCTTCAGCACGGCGACGTGCGGCGCCACCTCGCGGGCCCAGCCCAGTGCGGTGGCGGCGTCCGGAGCGTCGAGCGCGACCGCGATCGGGGCGCGGCCCGCCGGTGGCGTCCACCGGCGGGGGGCGCCCGATGAGGTCACCGGTCCGCCACGGTCGAGGCGGGCGCCCCGCCGGCCGAGCCGGATCCCGACCCGGCGCCCGGCGCGGGTCCCGGCCGCGCCCCCGGCGCCCGGTAGCCCGAGCCGGAGGTCGCACCCGGCAGTCCCTCGGGGGTCGTCCCCCAGGTCGACCGCAGGGCCGCGTGGTACTCCTGCAGCGGCCGCACCCCCAGTTCGCCCCTTACGAGCGACTCGATACCCTGCACGCACGCGGCGGCGCCCTGAATGGTGGTGATGCAGGGCACCCCGGCGCTGACACAGGCGGTGCGGATCTCGTATCCGTCCAGCCGTGGCCCGACACCCCACGGCGTGTTGATGACCAGGTCGATCTGGCCAGACATGATCATTTCGACGCAGTCGATGAGGTTCTCGCTGGGAGCCCGATGCTTGCCGAGAACCACGGCCTTGACCCCGTTGCGGCGCAGCACGTCGGCGGTGCCCTCGGTCGCGTAGACGACGAAGCCGAGGTCCGCCAGCCGCTTGATCGGGAAGATCATCGCACGCTTGTCGCGGTTGGCGACGGAGACGAACACCCGTCCGTAGGTCGGCAGCGACGCGTAGGCCGCGGCCTGCGACTTGGCGTACGCGGTGCCGAAGCCGTCGTCGATGCCCATCACCTCGCCGGTGGAGCGCATCTCCGGGCCGAGCACCGTGTCCACCCCGCGCCCGCCCGCGTCCCGGAACCGACCGAAGGGCAGCACGGCCTCCTTGACCGAGATGTGCGAGTCCAGCGGCAGGGTGGCGCCGTCGCCGTACTCCGGCAGCAGGCCCTCGGCCCGCAGCTCGGGCACGGTGGCGCCGAGCATCACCCGGGCCGCGGCCTTGGCCAGCGGCACGGCCGTCGCCTTGGAGACGAACGGCACCGTGCGCGACGCGCGCGGGTTGGCCTCCAGCACGTAGAGCACGTCGGACTGCAGCGCGTACTGCACGTTGAGCAGCCCGCGCACACCCACCCCCTCGGCGATCAGCCGGGTGGACTCGCGGATCCGGTCGAGCTCCGAGCGCCCGAGGGTGATCGGCGGCAGCGCGCAGGCGGAGTCGCCGGAGTGCACCCCGGCCTCCTCGATGTGCTCCATCACGCCCGCGAGGTAGAGCTCGGAGCCGTCGTAGAGCGCGTCCACGTCGATCTCGACCGCGTCGTCGAGGAAGCGGTCCACCAGCACCGGGTGCTCCGGCGAGATCTGCGTGGCGCGCTCGATGTAGTCCCGCAGCATCGGATCGTCGTAGACGATCTCCATGCCACGCCCCCCGAGCACATAGGACGGCCGCACCAGCACCGGGTAGCCGATCCGGTCCGCGACCGTGCGCGCCTCGGCGTAGGAGGTGGCCACCCCGTGCGGCGGCGAGGGCAGGCCGGCGGCGGCGAGCACCTGCCCGAACTGGCCGCGGTCCTCCGCGAGGTGGATGGCCTTCGGTGGCGTGCCGACGAGCGGGACGCCGGCGTCGGCGAGCGCGGCGGCGATGCCCAGCGGGGTCTGGCCGCCCAGCGACACGATCACCCCGGCCAGCGGCCCCGCCTGCGACTCGGCGTGCACGACCTCCAGGACGTCCTCGACGGTCAGCGGCTCGACGTAGAGGCGGTCCGCGGTGTCGTAGTCGGTGGAGACCGTCTCCGGGTTGCAGTTGACCATCACGGTCTCGTAGCCGGCCTCGGAGAGCGCCATCACCGCGTGGCAACAGGCGTAGTCGAACTCGATGCCCTGCCCGATCCGGTTCGGCCCGCTGCCGAGCACGATCACCCGGGGCTTCTCGCTCGGCGCGACCTCGGTCTCGGAGTCGTAGGACGAGTAGTGGTACGGCGTCGCGGAGGCGAACTCGGCGGCGCAGGTGTCGACCGTCTTGTAGACGGGACGGATGCCCGCCCGGTGCCGGAACGACCGGACCACGTCCTCCTTGGTGCCGAGCAGGCCCGCGAGCTGGGCGTCGGAGAACCCGGCGCGCTTGGCGCGGCGGATGCCGTCCGGGTTGCGGACCAGCGACGCGGCGACCTCGTTGATGAACACGATCTGGTCGACGAACCAGGGGTCGATGCCGGTGGCATCGGTCACCTCGGCGGGCGTCGCGCCGGCCAGCAGCGCCTGCTGGACGGTGTGCAGCCGCCCGTCGTGCGGGGTGCGGGCCGCGTCGAGCAGCTCCGCCGCGGACCGGCCCGGCGGGTCGAAGGTGAACGCCAGGCCCGACTGCTCCATCGAGCGCAGCGCCTTCTGCAGGGCCTCGGCGAAGCTGCGCCCGACCCCCATCGCCTCCCCGACGGACTTCATCGTCGTGGTCAGCATCGTGTCGGCGCCCGGGAACTTCTCGAACGCGAAGCGCGGCACCTTCACCACGACGTAGTCGAGGGTCGGCTCGAAGGCCGCCGGGGTGGTGCGGGTGATGTCGTTGGGGATCTCGTCGAGGGTGTAACCCAGCGCCAGCTTGGCCGAGATCTTCGCGATCGGGAAGCCGGTCGCCTTCGAGGCCAGCGCGGACGAACGGGACACCCGCGGGTTCATCTCGATGACGACGAGACGTCCGGTGGCCGGGTCGACCGCGAACTGGATGTTGCAGCCGCCCGCGTCGACCCCGACGGCGCGCATGACGGCGATCGACATGTCCCGCATGCGCTGGTACTCGCGGTCGGTCAGGGTCATCGCCGGGGCGACGGTCACCGAGTCACCGGTGTGCACGCCCATCGGGTCGATGTTCTCGATCGAACACACGACGACCACGTTGTCGGCGCGGTCCCGCATGAGCTCGAGCTCGAACTCCTTCCAGCCGAGCACCGACTCCTCGACGAGCACCTCGGTGGTCGGGCTGGCCGCCAGCCCGTCCGCGGACATCCGGCGCAGCTCGTCGGGATCGTGGGCGAACCCGCTGCCGGCACCGCCGAGGGTGTAGCTCGGCCGCACCACGACCGGGTAGGAGAACTCCTCGGCCGCGGCCAGGCACTCCGCCACGGTCGTGCAGATCGCGCTGCGGGCCGTCTCGCCGTCGACGGAGGCGACGATGTCCTTGAAGGCCTGCCGGTCCTCACCGGAGCGGATCGCGTCGATGTTGGCGCCGATGAGCCGGACGCCGAAGCGCTCGAGCACCCCGGCGTCGTGCAGGGCGACCGCCGTGTTCAGCGCCGTCTGCCCGCCCATCGTGGCCAGGATGGCGTCCGGCCGCTCCCGCTCGATGATCTTCGTGACGATGTCCGGTGTGATCGGCTCGACGTAGGTCGCGTCGGCGATCTCCGGGTCCGTCATGATCGTGGCCGGGTTGCTGTTGACCAGGATCACCCGCAGGCCCTCGGCCCGCAGCACCCGGCACGCCTGCGTCCCGGAATAGTCGAACTCGCACGCCTGGCCGATGACGATCGGCCCGGAGCCGATCACCAGCACGGAGCGCAGATCCTCGCGCCTGGGCATCAGCCTTCTCCCCGCTTCCGCCGGCCGGCCGCCATCAGGCCGCAGAACCGGTCGAACAGTCCCTGGGCGTCGTGCGGGCCAGGCGCCGCCTCGGGATGGAACTGGACACTGAACGCGGGCACGTCCAGGCAGGTCAGGCCCTCGACCACGTCGTCGTTGAGCGCCACGTGGCTCACCTCGACCCGCCCATAGGGGGTGTCGGTCGTACCGGTCAGCGGCGCGCGCACCGCGAAGCCGTGGTTGTGGCTGGTGACCGCGATCCGGCCGGTCCGGGTGTCGGCGACCGGCTGGTTCACGCCGCGGTGGCCGTAGGTCAGCTTGTACGTCTCGAAGCCCAGCGCCCGGGCGAGGACCTGGTTGCCGAAACAGATCCCGAAGACCGGGACACCGGCCTCCAGCACCCCGGTGAGCGTCTCGACCGCGTAGTCCGCGCGGGCCGGGTCACCCGGGCCGTTCGAGAGGAAGACCCCGTCGGGCGAGAGGGCCAGCAGCTCGGCGGCCGTGCTGCGGGCCGGCAGCACGTGCACCTCGCAGCCCAGCGCGGCCATGGAGAGCGGGGTGTTCCGCTTGATGCCCAGGTCCAGCGCGGCGACGGTGAAGACCGGCAGGCCCGACCGCGCCTCGACGACATAGGGCTTGTCCGTGCTGACCTCCGGGGCGAGATCCGCGCCGACCATCTCCGGCGACTCCCGCACCCGGTCGAGCAGCGAGTCGAGATCGGTGTCGGTGCTGCTGACCCCGCACCGCATCGCGCCGCGCTCGCGCAGGTGACGGGTCAGCGCGCGGGTGTCGACCCCGCTGATCCCGACCACGCCGGCGTTCTCGAGCTCGTCGTCCAGGGTGCGTTGGGCGCGCCAGTTCGACGCCAGCCGGCTCGGGTCCCGCACGACGAAGCCGGCCACCTGGATGCGGTCGGACTCGTAGTCGGTGTCGTTCACCCCGGTGTTGCCGATGTGCGGCGCCGTCATGATCACGACCTGACGGTGGAACGACGGGTCGGTGAGGGTCTCCTGGTAGCCGGTCATCCCGGTGGAGAAGACCGCTTCTCCGAACGCCTCGCCGACCGAGCCGAACGCGTCCCCGACGAAGCTCCGGCCGTCCTCGAGCATGAGTACCGCCCGCCGGGGAGCTCCCGGCCCGCGCCGCGCCTGCTCCCGCTCCGGCGGAGCCGGCTGCCTGTCCAAGCCGGTCACCGGCTCACCCCCGCATCGATCCGTCGTGCCCGGCCGCCGGCCGGGGCCCCACCACGCCTGGCCCGCCGCCAGGACGCCGCTGTCACGGGTGTTCCTCCCGCCGGTACAAGACCTCACCGGACGGCGAGATGTACAAGCTGGTCTCTGGGTCACGCGGCCGCTGCGCCGGGTCGGCGCCGGTCCGCCAGTAGTGGCCTTCGCCGTCTGGCCCGCCGGTGGCCGGCGGCGTCCCGGTCCGACCGCGGGCGGTGCCGTACGCCGCATCCCGGTCGTATCCACCCTGGTCACGTCCGCCCGGGTCGCGCCGGCCCTGGTCGTATGCGTCCTGGCCGTATCCACGCGAATCGTGGGCACCCGTGCCGTTGGCACCGGAGTTGTAGGCACCCGAGTTGTAGGCGCCGGTGTCGCCGGCACCCAGGTGGTACGCGGCCGAGTCGAGCGCCCCCTGGTCGGGAGCGGCCGGCCCGGGGGCGCCGGGGCGCCCGTACCCGCCGGTGGCGTAGCCGCGTGCGTCCGGCCCGCCGGTACCCTGGCGTCGCGGGTCGTAGCTGTCAGTCCCGTACCCGCCCGTGTCGTACCCGGCCGTGTCATAGCCGGCCGTGTCATAGCCGGCCGTGCTGTACCCGGCTGTGTCGTAGCCGGCCGTCCCGCCGCTCACGGCCTGGGAGCCCTGGGTGCCCACGTCGTGGGCACCTGGCCGGTAACCGCCGGTGTCATACGCACCTGTCCGGTGCGAGCCCGTCCCGTACCCGCCAGCGCGGTGGGCGCCGGTGCCGTGGGCGCCGGTGCCGTCGGTACTGATGCTGTGCGCGCCGGTGACGTGGGCGCCGGTGCCGTGGGCGCCGGTGCCGTCGGTACTGATGCTGTGCGCGCCGGTGACGTGGGCGCGGATGTCGTAGGCGGCCGTGTCCTGGCCACCCGTCGCAAGGGCACCCGTCCCGTGGGCAGCGGTGTCGTAGCCACCGGTGCCGGCTCCGGCGGAGCCGCCGGAGGCCACGCCGTAAGCGCCCGTGCCGGGGTCCACGCCGTGTCCGCGCTGACCACGCTCGACCGCGGGGGTCTCGACGGCGGCGCCCTGGCCGGCCGCGGCACCGCCGCGGCGCCACCCGGCCCGCTCCGACCGGGGCTGGCGGCCGTTGACCGGGATCGGCATCGTCGCGGGCCCGCCCGGGGCCACCGCGGCGAGATCAGGACGCTGCCCGCGGGCGGGGGCCGCGGCGGCCGGCGCGCCGGGCTCGGCCGGGCGTGCCGGCGCCGGCACGCGGGGCCGCAGCCGGTTGCGCGGCCGGGGCAGGGCGTGCGGCGAGGTGATGTCGCCGGACATCGGCTGGGCGGGCGCCGGCCCGATGAGGTCGTGCACGGAGCGGACGACCTTCGGCTGGCGGGCCCGGTCCTCGCCGCGGAAGCCGGCCTCCAGCTCCCGGCCCTCGAACGACCACGCGACCACGATCAGCCGGCTCGGCGCGGCGACCTTCCCGGCGTGCGCCCGCTCGAGACGGGCGCCCCGCACGGCCTCCCGGGGGATCCAGAACGCCTCGCCGTCCCGGTCGACCCGCACTCCAAGCTCGTAGACGGCGATGTAGTCGCCGTCGTGCCCGGCCAGGCCGCGCGCGGCGATCCACTCCCGCCAGTGGCCGGCGTCCACCGTGCCGAGGTAGCGCCCACGCAGCGGGGCGGCCAGCACGTTCCCGGTCTGCTCCGGCGGCTCGGGCAGGTCCGGCAGGTTCTCCTCCTGCTGTTGCGCACGGCCTCGCCAGGCCCGTCGCATCGCGCCCACGACTGCCACGACCAGCAGCAACAGGCCGAAGGCAAGGAGCAGGTGCAGGCCCGTCTGGTCCTTGCCACCGGCGGCCAGCACGGGGCCGGCCAGCGCGAACGGGGTAATCCCCGGCAGGGATGTGGATCGTGAGGCGGAGGTCATATGATCTTCCCGTCGAGCACGGTGGGCCGGCCTCGCAGGAACGTCGCCCGGATGGCACCGGGCAGCGTGCGGCCACCGTACGGAGTGTTGCTGCTCCGGCTGGCGACGGCGAGTGGATCGATCACCCGTCGCGCCTCCGGGTCGAGCAGGGTCAGGGTGGCGGGCGCGCCCACCTGGGCGAAGCTCGCCGGGTCACGCGGCGTGTCGGCGACGGCGCCGATCCGGGCCGGCGCCAGCGCCATCCGGTCGGCGACACCGGCCCAGTCGAGCCGGCCGGTTTCGACCATGGTCTGGATCACGATGGACAGCGCCGTCTCGAGGCCGAGCATCCCGGGCCGGGCGGCGGCCCACTCCGTCTCCTTGTCCTCGGAGGCGTGCGGGGCGTGATCGGTGGCCACACAGTCGATCGTGCCGTCCGCGAGCCCGGCTCGCAGTGCCTCTGTGTCGGCCTCGGTGCGCAGCGGCGGATTGACCTTGTACACCGGGTCGTACGAGGCGACGAGCTCCTCGGTGAGCAGCAGGTGGTGCGGGGTGACCTCCGCGGTCACCCGCCAGCCCTTCGCCTTGGCCCACCGGATGAGCTCGACCGAGCCCGCCGTGGACACGTGGCAGATGTGCAGGCGCGACCCGACGTGCCCGGTCAGCAGGGCGTCCCGGGCGATGATCGCTTCCTCTGCGACGGCCGGCCAGCCGGGCAGGCCCAGCCGCGCGGCCATGGCGCCCTCGTTCATCTGCGCCCCGGCGGTCAGCCTCGGCTCCTCCGCGTGCTGCGCGATCACGCCGTCGAAGGCCTTGACGTACTCGAGCGCGCGGCGCATGAGCAACGCGTCGGACACACAGTGACCGTCGTCGGAGAACATCCGGACCGCCGCCGCGGAGGAGGCCATGGCGCCCAGCTCGGCGAGCCGCTCGCCGGCGAGCCCCCTGGTCACCGCGCCGACCGGGCGCACGTCGCAGTGCCCGGCGTCCTGGCCGAGCCGCCACACCTGCTCGACCACCCCGGCGGTGTCCGCGACGGGGTCGGTGTTGGCCATCGCGAACACCGTCGTGTACCCGCCGAGCGCCGCCGCGCGGGTGCCGGAGTCGACCGTCTCGGCGTCCTCCCGGCCAGGCTCGCGCAGGTGGGTGTGCAGGTCGACGAGCCCGGGCAGCGCCACGAGCCCGGTGGCGTCGACGACCAGGGGGGCGGGGCGGGTGCCGTCGGCGGAGCCCGCGGTGGCCTCGGCCACGACGCCGGTGTGCTCGCCACCCCCGGCCGGCGCGACCGCGGCGATCGTCCCGTCGGCGATCACCAGATCCCGCGCGTCACCGCCCAGCGGACGGACGCCACGCACCACGATCACCGATGTCATGAGGACTCCCGTTCGGCGCCGCTGCCGCCGAGCAGCAGGTAGAGGACGGCCATGCGGACGCTCACGCCGTTCGCGACCTGCTCGACGACCGTCGAGCGCGGCGAGTCGGCCACCGAGGATGCGATCTCCATCCCACGGACCATCGGCCCGGGGTGCATGACCAGGGCGTGCTCGGGCATGAGCGCGGCCCGGTCCGCGTCGAGGCCGTAACGGCGGCTGTACTCCCGCTCGGTCGGGAAGAACGCCGCGGACATCCGCTCCCGCTGCACACGCAACATCATGACCACGTCGCTCTTGGGCAGGACCGACTCGAGGTCGTAGGACACCTCGACGGGCCACCCGGAGATACCGAGCGGCAGCAGCGTGGGCGGGGCGACCACGGTCACCCGCGCGCCGAGGGTCGTCAGCAGCCAGACGTTGGAGCGGGCCACCCGCGAGTGCAGGACGTCCCCGACGATCGTCACGGCCAGCCCGTCCAGCCGGCCGAGCCGGCGGCGGATGGTGAAGGCGTCGAGCAGCGCCTGGGTGGGGTGCTCGTGCGTACCGTCACCGGCGTTCACGACGCTGCCGCGTACCCAGCTGGCCAGCCGGTGCGGGGCGCCGCTCGCGGGATGACGGCAGACGACGGCGTCCGCGCCCATCGCCTCGAGGGTCTGCGCTGTGTCCTTCAGGCTCTCGCCCTTCGACACGCTTGACCCCCGGGCCGAAAAATTGATCACATCTGCCGACAGCCTCTTGGCGGCGACCTCGAAGGACGTGCGGGTACGGGTGGAGTCCTCGAAGAACAGATTGACCACGGTCCGGCCGCGCAGCGTCGGCAGCTTGCGGACCGGCGCGTCCGCGACCCGCGCCATGCGGTCCGCCGTGTCGAGCACCAGCAGCGCGTCGTCGAGCTTGAGATCCGCGGTGGAAAGCAGATGGTTCATCACACCCACCACCTCGGACGGCGGCGCGGGGCCGTGTGCGCGGTCACGGCGCGTCCGACGAGACGATGAGGACGGCGTCGGCGCCGTCGACCTCCCGGAGCCGGACGGCGACCGACTCGCGGCGCGAGGTGGGCATGTTCTTCCCCACGTAGTCGGCGCGGATGGGCAGCTCGCGGTGGCCCCGGTCGACCAGGACGGCGAGCTGCACAGCGCGGGGGCGGCCATAGGCGGACAGCGCGTCGAGCGCGGCCCGGACGGTGCGCCCGGAGTAGAGGACGTCGTCGACCAGGACGACGACCATCCCGTCGACCCCGCAGTCGGGGATCTCGGTCACCTCGAGCGGGCGCACGCCGCGCAGCCGCAGGTCGTCCCGGTACATCGTCGGGTCCAGGGAGCCCACTGGAAGGGTCACGCCCTCGACCGCGGCCACCCGGCGCGCCAGCCGCTCCGCGAGCGGCACGCCGCGGGTCGGGATGCCGAGCAGGACCACGCCGTCGCCGCCGGAGGTCTTCTCCAGAACCTGGTGCGCCATCCGGCTCACGACCCGGTTCATGTCGGCGGCGGAGAGCACGGTGCGGGTGATGCCGAGCCCCTCGGACCCGGTGAGCCCCTCGGACCCGGTGGGGGTGCTGCTCACATCGGCCGTTCCGGCACGGAGCTCGTCTCGTGGACGGGCGGTACGCCCGGTACGCCCGGTCATGTTCCGGGCAGGGTCGCCTTGCGCGGCCGAGGCCACGAGGTGTCCCTCCTTCCCCGCCTCACTGGACGGTCCTTAAAGGAGCGGTCCACGCGACGGTACCAGCCGCCTCCGGGCCCAAGGGACCGGTCGAGCAGGCCTGAGGGCCGGGGCCACGCAAGACGTCGGCCCGGTACGGACGGATTCCGCGGACGCTTCAACCAGCCCGCGAGAGCCGTTGCTGAGAGTGACACGGGTCACGATGCTCCGCATACCGAGCACCGAAATCGTCACTACACGTCACCGTAGATAGACGAAACGCACCAGCCGGCGCCCCATCCGGGAAGTACCAGCGGCGCTAATGCCAGCCGCAACCAGGAGGCTACAGAAAGTGGTACAAAGAAAGAGGCGACACGACCCCCCGGGTGTCGAGCCTCAACCTGGCGGGCACTACTATCGGTAACCGCCGGCGGCAAGAGCCCCGGTTCCAGCTGATCGACCACGACAGGAGTGGGCACTTCGATGTCCGACTATGCGAAGGCGCTCGGTGCTCGGCTGCGCGCGATACGCACCCAGCAGGGGCTCTCGCTTCATGGCGTCGAGGAGAAGTCGCACGGTCGCTGGAAGGCCGTCGTGGTGGGCTCCTACGAGCGTGGAGACCGCGCCGTCACCGTCCAGCGCCTGTCTGAACTGGCCGAGTTCTACGGCGTGCCGGTAGGGGAGCTGCTCCCCGAAGGCTCCACCGTGGCGCCCCTCGAGCAGTCCCCGCGCATCGTCCTCGACCTCGAACGTCTCGCGCAGGTTCCCAAGGAGCAGGGCGGTCCGCTCGCGCGGTACGCGGCCACCATCCAGAGCCAGCGCGGCGACTACAACGGCCGGGTGCTCTCAATCCGTTACGAGGACCTGCGTTCCCTCGCGGTCATCTACGACACCTCCCCGAGCAAGCTCACCGAGCAGCTCGTGTCCTGGGGTGTTCTCTCGCCGGAGCAGGGCAGCGAGCCGGCCGCGTCGGACGCCTAGTCCCGCCGCCGGCTGGTTCCACACTCGGATGCCCGGCCTGGGCATCCGGAAGCACCAGGCACCACGGGCGGACGGTCACCGGGGGGTACCGTCGCTCCGCTCCACCACCCAGCGGTGGCACGCACAGCACCAGCACCAGCACCAGGGATCTTCTGGGGGACGACCCGGTACGTCACATCCGTGACGTACCGGGACACCGCGCAGGCTCAGGCGCGAGCCCCGGTACGCGAGTTCAGGCCTCGGCCGACTCGCCGCCCACGGCCTCAGCCGCCCCGGCTGCCCGAGGGCTTCCCTCCGGCACCGGTTTCTCCTTGAGCAGGCTCGCCAGCAGGCCGTTGACGAATGCCGGCGACCGCTCGGTGGAGATCGTCTTGGCCAGCCGCACCGCCTCGTCGATCACGACCCGGTCCGGCACGTCGGAACGCCAGAACAGCTCCAGCACCGCGATCCGGAGGATGTTCCGGTCCACCGGGGGCATCCGGTCCAGTGTCCAGCCCTGGGCGAACCGGGCGATGTGCGCGTCTATCTCGGCCAGGTGGGCCACCACGCCCTCGACGAGGTCCGAGGTGTAGTCCGGCACCGGCGGGTCGGCCTGCGCCCGGTGCGCGGCAAGGGTCTCCATCGCCCGCGCCGAGCGCATGTCCGCCTCGTAGAGGACGTCCAGCGCCCGCTTGCGGGCCTTGGACCTGGCGCTCAGCTCGTCACCCGGCCCAGGTACCGGCCGTCGCGGGTGTCGACCTTGACCTTCTCGCCGGTGGTGATGAACAGCGGCACCTGGATGTTCGCGCCGGTCTCGAGCGTCGCCGGCTTGGTGCCGCCGGTCGAGCGGTCGCCCTGGACGCCCGGGTCCGTCGCGGAGATGGTCAGCTCGACGCTCGCCGGAAGCTCGACGTACAGCGGCGCGTCGTCGTGCAGCGCGACGGTGGCAATCGTGTTCTCCAGCATGTAGTCGGCAACCCCGCCGACCACTCCCGGAGGGACCGGGATCTGGTCGTACGACTCGCTGTCCATGAACACGAAGTCGGCGCCGTCACGGTAGAGGTAGGTCATCTCGCGGCGGTCGACGGTCGCGACGTCCACCTTGATTCCGGCGTTGAACGTCCGGTCGACCACCTTGCCGGTGAGCACGTTCTTCAGCGTCGTCCGGACGAACGCCCCGCCCTTGCCCGGCTTGACGTGCTGGAATCCGACGACGTTCCACAACACCCCGTCGATGTCGAGCGTCATGCCGTTCTTCAGGTCGTTCGTTGTCGCCACTGCGCGTGTCTCTCCGTTCCGGTCGCCGTCCGGCCGATCGCCGTAGGCCTGATCGCCGTATGGCCGATCGCCGTGTTGTCGACCGACCGTCAGCTGGTCGATCGCCGGCCCGCCGCCCGTCACCGGGTCAGGCCGCGGCAAAGTCTACAGATCGAGGGCATCACCGCCTCGCAGCCCACGGCGGACCACGCGCGGTGCCAGCCGAACGGTCAGTTCCCGGTAGCGCTCACACCGCCCGCGGCGACCGAGTCGTACGCGGCCAGCAGCAGGCCGGGCTCGGGATCGTCGAATCCGCGCGGCCGGCCGAGCGCTTCGAGCACAACGAAACGCAACCGCCGGCCCCGGGTCTTCTTGTCCACCCGCATCGCGTCGAGCAGCGCCGGCCAGCGGTCCCCCCGGTACTCCACCGGCAGCCCGATGGCCCGCAGCAACTCGCGGTGGCGATCGGCGGTCGCGCGGTCGAGCCCGGCGACGAGCCGGGAGAGCTCGGCGGCGAAGACCATGCCGACCGAGACCGCCGCGCCGTGCCGCCAGGAGAAATTCTCGACCTTCTCGATCGCGTGGGCGAGGGTGTGCCCGTAGTTCAGGATCTCGCGCCGGCCGGCCTCGCGCGGGTCGCCGGACACCACCGCCGCCTTGACCCGGATCGACCGCTCGACGAGCTCGGGCAGCCGAGCCGACCCGGTCGGATCGGCCTCCAGCAGCTCGAGGATGCGCGGATCGGCGATGAACCCGGCCTTGACGACCTCGGCGAGCCCGGCCCGGACCTCGACCGCCGGCAGGCTGGCCAGGGTCGACAGGTCACAGAGCACCGCCAGCGGCTGGTGGAAGGCGCCGACGAGGTTCTTGCCCGCCTCGATGTCGATGCCCGTCTTGCCGCCGACCGCCGCATCGACCATCCCGAGCACGGTGGTGGGCACCTGGATGACGTCGACACCACGCAGCCAGCCCGCCGCGGCGAACCCGGCCAGGTCGGTCGTCGTCCCGCCGCCGAGCCCGACCACCAGGTCGTCGCGGGTGAAGCCGACACGGCCGAGGGCGTCCCAGCAGGCGCCCGCGACCCGCAGCTGCTTGGCCTCCTCGCCGTCCGGCACCTCGAACGCGTGCGTCTCGACGCCGGCACCGGCGCCGGCCCGCAGCTCGGCGATGACCGCCGCGGCGGTGGCCCGCAGCGCTCGCGGGTGAATGACCATGACCCGGGTGCGCCCCGCGGCCAGCGCCGGTAGCTCGCAGAGGGCGCCCTCGCCCAGCACCACGTCGTAGGCCCGGTCACCGGACGGGGTGACCTGGATGCGGACCATGTCGGAAACCTTCATCGCGCACATCAGTGCCCCGCCCTCCCGGCGAGCTCGATCAGGATCGCGGCGACGACGTCGTCGATCCCGAGGGCGGCGGTGTCCACGGTGATCGCGGCCACCTCCTCGTACAGCGGACGGCGGGCCTTCAGCAGCGCGGCCAGCCGGGTCCGCGGGCCCTCCACGAGCAGCGGCCGGTCGCGTGCGAGCCCGACCCGCTTCGCCGCGTCAGACGCGGTCACGTCGAGGTAGACGACCCAGTGCCGGGCCAGCTCCGCGCGGACGCCGGCGTCCAGCACGGCCCCGCCGCCCAGGGCGAGCACACCCGGGTGCTCGGCCAGGGCGGTCAGCACCGCCGCCCGCTCCGCCGCGCGGAAGTACTCCTCGCCGTGCTCCAGGAACACGTCCGAGACGCTCATTCCGAGGTTCGACTCGACATCGGCGTCGGTGTCACGGAAGGCCACCCCGAGGCGCGCCGCGACTGCCATACCGACGGTGCTCTTACCCGCCCCGGGCGCGCCGACCAGCACGGCGACCGGGCCGGACACAGCTGCCCCCGGCCCGTCGGCCCGCGCCCCGCTCTCCGCACGCATGGTCAGCGCACCGCCAGCGACTTCAGGTAGCCCTCGTAGTTGCGCCGGGTCTCCTCCACCGAGTCGCCGCCGAACTTCTCCAGCGCTGCGCCGGCGAGCACGAGGGCGACCATCGCCTCGGCGACCACGCCGGCCGCCGGCACCGCGCACACGTCCGACCGCTGGGCGATGGCGACCGCCGGGTCGCCGGTGGCGACGTCGATCGTGGCCAGCGGCTTCGACAGGGACGAGATCGGCTTCATCGCCGCGCGGACGCGCAGCGGCTCGCCCGTCGTCATCCCGCCCTCGACGCCGCCGGCGCGATCGCTGGCCCGCCGGACCCGCCGACCCGGCCCCTCGAGCGGCTCGATCTCGTCGTGGGCGACCGATCCGCGCCGGCGCGCGGTGCGGAAACCGTCACCGAACTCGACGCCCTTGATCGCCTGGATGCCCATCAGCTCGCCGGCGAGCCGCGCGTCGAGCCGGCGGTCGCCGTGGACGTAGCTCCCCAGCCCCGGCGGGCAGCCGTAGGCCAGCACCTCGACGATGCCGCCGAGGGTGTCCGCGTCGCGGTGGGCGGCGTCGATCTCGGCGACCATGAGCGCGCTGCTGGCCGGGTCGGCACAGCGCACCGGGTCGGCGTCGACGACGGCCAACGAGGTCGGCGGCGGCGTGCCGGGTGGCACCTCGACCGCGCCGATCGCGACGACGTGCGAGACCACCTCGATGCCGTACGCCTGGCGCAGCAGCGCCCTGGCGACCGTGCCCAGCGCGACCCGGGCGGCCGTCTCCCGGGCGCTCGCCCGCTCCAGCACCGGCCGCGCGTCGTCGAAGCCGTACTTCTGCATGCCGGCGAGGTCGGCGTGACCAGGGCGCGGGCGGGTGAGCGGGGCGTTGCGGCCCAGCCCCTCCAGCTCCGCCGGGTCGATCGGGTCGGGCGCCATCACCCGCTCCCACTTCGGCCACTCGGTGTTGCGCACGACGACGCTCACCGGGCCGCCCAGGCTGACCCCGTGCCGCAGGCCGCCGAGCAGCTCGATCTCATCCTGCTCGAACTTCATCCGGGCGCCGCGACCGTGGCCGAGACGGCGCCGGGCCAGCTCGGCGCCGATGTCCGTGCTGGACACCCGGATGCCCGCCGGCAACCCCTCGACCGTCGCAACCAGTGCGGGGCCGTGTGACTCCCCCGCTGTCAACCAACGCACCATGCCTGCCAGTCTTTCACGGCCGGTCCGGTACGAGTCCCCGTCACGGGCCGGAGATCGCTCAGCCGGCCGGCTCCCAGCCCACGCCGAGCACCGCGATCAGCGCCCCGACCAGCAGAAACGGGCCGTAGGCGATCGGATCACGGCGGGACACGCGGCGCAGCGCCAGCAGCACGAGGACCACCGCACCGGAGATCATGGTCGTCGCGACCAGCCACACCACGACGGCCGACCAGCCCAGCCAGCCCGTCGCCACGCCGAGCAGCCCGGCGAGCTTCACGTCCCCCCGTCCCAGCCCGGCCCCCGGCAGCAGGCGCAGACCCGCGTACAACAGCCAGGCCACGGCGCCGGCGAGCAGCGCCCGCGGCCAGCGGCCGGGCGCGCCCTCGGCCAGCGCGGGCACGGCGAGCAGCGCGGCCAGCACGGCGTACGAGGGCAGCACGATCACGTCCGGCAGGCGGTGCACCCGCAGGTCCACGGCGGCGAGCACGACCCCGACGACCGTCAGGTACAGGTACGCGGGCAGACGTCCCGGGTGCGGGTAGGTCGACGCGGCGACGGCGGCGATCAGGACGGCGGTGACGGTGCCGAGCACGGCCGGCGCGGGGGTCGCCCGGCGCGGCAAACGGCCGTCCACTGGATCGAAGGAGTCGACGACCCGGGGCAGCAGCGGGATCGGCAGCGCGGCGCAGACCGCGGCCGCCACGGTGGCGGCGACCACCACCGTGTTCACCTGACCACCCTGCTCATTTGACCATCGTGCTCATCCGACCGCCGGGCTCATCCGATCCGGCTCGCGACGCGGGCCGACAGCGCCGCGTGGCCGGCGGCGAGCAGGACCCGTTCGTCCACCGGGCGGCCGGTGAAGTGGCACACCTGGCCGACCGCCTGGCCGGCCAGCACCTCGAGGCCGCCGACCACCCGCGCACCGCCGCGGTAGGCGCAGGCCGCCAGCGCCGTGGGCCAGGGGTGGTAGAGGAGCTCCAGCAACGCGCAGGTCACCGGCCACGGGCGACGCGCGAGCTCGTCGGTCACCCCGGCGGGGGTCGTGGCGACCACCAGGTCCGGCCCGGCCGGCATCCCGCCGCTGAGGATGTCCCAGGGCAGCGCCGTGACCGAGACGCCGAGCCGGGCGCCGATGCCGACGAGCTCGGCGACCGCGTCGGGGCGGCGCGCCACGATCGCGACCCGGGTGGCACCGACCCGGGCGAGCGCGGCGACCACCGCCCGCGCTGTCCCGCCGGCCCCGAGCACCAGCGGCTGGACCGGGGCCGCGCCGCCGGTGAGCCGCCGCAGCGCGTACCCGACGCCGTCGACGTCGGTGTTGAACCCGGCGAGCCGCCCGTCCTCCCGGACGACCACGGTGTTCACCGCGCCGAGCAGGGCCGCGGTGGGCTCGACGTCGTCAAGCAGGTCGACCGCGGCGGTCTTGAGCGGCATCGTCAGCGACACCCCGGCCCAGCCGGGCTCGTCGCGCAGGCGGTCGAGCATGCCCGGCAGGCCGGCCTCGTCGCACTCGATCGCCGTGTAGGTCCAGTCCAGGCCGAGCCGCTCGTAGGCGGCCGCGTGCAGCACCGGGGAGAGGGAGTGCGCGATGGGCGAGCCGAGCACCGCCGCCCGCCTGGCGTCCGGAGCCGGCCCGGACGGCTCCGCACGGTCACGAGAGCTGATCACCACGGCTACTCGGCCCCTCCCTGGCGGTGGTATTCGTCCAGCGCGTCCTGGAACTCCGCGTCGGTGGTCGCGAAGACCGTCTCGTGCGTCTGGGGCATGGAGACGAAGTAGAACCACGAGCCCTGTGCCGGGCTGAGCGCGGACTTGATCGCCCAGGTACTCGGATTCGAGATCGCGCCGGGTGGCAGCCCCTCGACCGCGCGGGTGTTGTACGGGTTGTTCTGGCGCAGCTGGGCGTCGGTCAGCGGGCCCTCGTACTCGTCGAGGGCGTACCGGGTGGTCGAGTCCATGTCGATCCGCCGGAAGCGGCCCGAGGTGTCGTTCAGCCGGTTGTAGATGACCCGCGCCACCTTGGGCCCCTCGCCCTCGTTCGCCACCTCCTTCTCGATGATGGAGGCGATGATCACAACGTCCTGGGGCTTCACATGCCCGGCCTCGGCGCGTCCTACGAGGTCGATCTCCTCGGCGTTGGCCCGGAACCGGGCGACGGCCTCCTTGAGCACGTCCACCGGGTCCGTGCCGGGCGCGACGTCGTAGGTCGACGGGAAGAGGTAGCCCTCCAGCCCCGTGGCGTAGTCGGGCAGGCCCAGCGTCGACGGCTTGCGCGCGATCGCCTCCAGGTCGGCCACCGGCGTGCCCGTGCGTGTGGACAGCTCCTTGAACACCTGCCGGACCGTGTCCCCGGGGCTGATCGTGTAGCGGAACAGCGCGGAGGACGCGTCGTCGAGCAGCGCGTCGAGCGCCGCCGCCGCGCTCATCTTCGAGCGCAGCCGGTAGGTACCCGGCTGGATCGACAGCGCGCGCTGGTCCCGCGACGCGAGGTTGACGAAGGCCTGCCTGCTGGCGATCACGTCGGAGGCGGCCAGCCGGCCCGCGATCTCCGACGACGTGGCGCCGGCGGGAACCTGGACGACGACGATGCCCTCGCCGGACCCCGCGTAGTCGGCCGCGGGCTCCCCGCCGATCCGGCCGATGACCTTGCCGACGCCGAAGATCCCCGCGCCGACCAGGACGGCGACCACGACCAGCACACCGATCAGCTTCGGCAGGGCCGAGCCCGGCCGACGTCCACCGGGCCGCCCCCGGTCATCGTCACGCCCACGCCTCGGCGGGGCGGCCCCGTCGTCGGGGCCGCCGTCGGCGTCGTCGTCATAGGCGCCGCCGTAGGCCCCGTACGCGTCGGCCTCGTCCGGTTCGAAGCCGTCCCCGTAGCCGGCGGGCTCGCGCTCACCCGCGGCCAGGCCGGCCCGGTCGCGGCCGTCCACGCTCCCGGCGCGGCCGCGGCGGGAGCGCCGCGCACCTGCCGGGGCACGGCGTTGCTCCTCGTACGCCCGGTCGTCGTAGTCCCGGTCGTCGTAGTCGTCGTAGCCCGCGCCGTCGAGCAGCTCGTCGAATCCGTCCCCGTCCCGGATCACGCCGAATCCAGGGGCCGCCCAGTGCCGCCCGAGGCGGCGCCGCCGGATCCCCCGCGTGCCCGGCGGACGTCCAGGTGGTGCTGCAGGATCTGCACTGCTGCCTCCTGATCCACGAGATCACGGCGGGCCCGGGAACGCAGTCCGCGCTCAGCCATTCTGCGATGCGCCACGACCGTGGTCAGCCGCTCGTCGACGAGACGGACCGGCACGGGCGCGACACGCGCGGACAGCACCTCCGCGTACCGCCGCGCGAGCCGGACGGCCTCGCCCTCCCGGCCGGAGAGGTGACGCGGCAGACCGACGACAACTTCGACAGCGTGCCTGTCCCGGACGATGTCGGCAAGCTCGTCGACGTCCGCAAAGCCACGGCGGGACACATCTCGGCGCAGAGTTGTCACCGGCACGGCGAGCAGACCGTCGGGATCGCTCACCGCCACACCGACCCGCACCGACCCGACATCCACCCCGATCCGCACGCCGCGCCCCGCGTCCGGATCCGGGTCCACGTCGCAGGCCCCGGTGTCGTTCACGCGCCCTGGTCGGCGACCAGCTCGCGCAGCCGGGCGAAGACCTTCGGGATCATGTCCGCGTCACCGCGTCCGCCCTGGGCGACGTCAGGCTTGCCGCCGCCCTTGCCGCCGAGCGCGGCCCAGGAGTGCCGGACCAGGTCGCCGGCCCGCAGGCCGCGGGTCCGCGCGGTCTCGTCGGTCGCCACGACGACTGCCGCGCCGGCGGCCTCGACGACCGCGACCACCGCCGGCCGGCCGGCGAGCCGGCCGCGCACATCCAGGGCGAGCAGGCGGAGGTCGTCTGCCGGAGTGCCCGCGGGCACCTGCGCGGTGACCAGCGCCACGCCCCCCACGTCCTCGGCGCCGGCGGCGAGCGCCGCCGCGCCGGCCAGCACCGCCTGTGCCCGCAGCCGCTCCAGCTCCTTCTCCGCGTCGCGCAGCCGCCCGACGATGTCGGCGACCCGGTCGGCGAGCTCGTCCGGACGGGCCTTGAGCGCGCTGGAGAGCTGCGAGACAAGCACGTGCTCGCGGGCCAGGAACCGGAAGGCGTCCATGCCGACCAGCGCCTCCACCCGGCGCGTCCCGGCCGAGATCGACGACTCGGACAGCAGCTTGATCGCGCCAAGCTGGGCCGAGCTGGCCACATGGGTACCACCGCACAGCTCGCGGGCGTAGTCCCCGACGTCCACGACACGGACCCGGTCGCCGTACTTCTCGCCGAACAGCGCCATCGCGCCCAGCCGGCGCGCCTCCTCCTGGGAGGTGACGTACCAGCGGACCTCCAGATCACGCAGGGCGATCTCGTTGACCTCGTCCTCGACGTCGGCGAGGACGGAGTCGGGCACCGCGCCGAGCGCGTGGAAGTCGAAGCGCAGCCGGCCCGGCGAGTTCAGCGACCCGGCCTGCGTCGCCGACTCCCCGAGCGCCCGGCGGAACGCCGTGTGCACGAGGTGGGTGGCGGTGTGCGAGCGCGACACCGCGCGCCGGCGCTCGACGTCCACCTCGGCGAACACGTCCGCCCCGACCCGCAGCTCGCCGCCGAGAATCTTGACCCGGTGCATGACCAGGTCGGGCACCGGGCGCTGGACGTCGAGCACCTCGGCCTCGCCGCCGTCGAACCGGATCCGGCCCAGGTCGGCCTCCTGGCCACCGCTCTCGGCGTAGAAGGGGGTCGCGTCGAGCAGGATGCCGACCTCCTCCCCCTCGCCGGCCGCGGTCAGGCTGCCACCGTCGCCGATGCCGACGAGGCCGACGATGCCGGACTCGCGCCCGAGCTCGGTGTAGCCGGTGAACGTCGTCGGGCCGGAGGCCGCGAGGATCGGCCGGAAGGCGGAGAGGTCCAGGTTGCCGATGCGGCGGGACGCCCGGTCGGCCTTCGCAGCCTGGCGCTGGCGCTCCATCAGCCGGCGGAAGCCGGCCTCGTCCACGGTCAGGCCCGCCTCTGACGCCATGTCCATGGTCAGGTCGATCGGGAACCCGTAGGTGTCGTGCAGCCGGAACGCCGACTCGCCGCTGAGCTGGGACGACCCGCTGGACCGGGCCTGGGTGACCGCGGTGTCGAAGAGGCTGGTGCCCGTGCGCAGCGTCTCCAGGAAGGCCGTCTCCTCGGCGACCGCGACGGCCGTGATCGCCTCGGCCTGGTCGACGAGCTCCGGGTAGATCGGGCCCATCGCCGCGCGGACCACGCCGAACAGCTCGTCCATGACCGGCTCGCGGGCGCCGAGCAGCCGGGCGTCACGCACCGCCCGGCGCAGCATCCGCCGCAGCACGTACCCGCGGCCCTCGTTGGACGGCGAGACGCCGTCCGAGATCAGCATCGCCGCGGTCCGGGTGTGGTCGGCGACGACACGCAGCCGGACGTCGGCGGCCGGGTCGGCGCCGTAGCGGGTCCCGGTGAGCCGGCCGGCCGCGTCCAGCACGGGACGGGAGATGTCGATCTCGTACAGGTTCTCGACACCCTGCAGGATGGTGGCCATCCGCTCCAGGCCCATCCCGGTGTCGATGTTGCGGGCGGGCAGGTCGCCGACGATCTCGTAGCCGTACTCGCTGCCCTCGCCCCGGGCGAACTGCATGAAGACGAGGTTCCAGATCTCCAGGTAGCGGTCCTCGTCCGCCTCCGGGCCGCCCTCGCGCCCGTACGCCGGGCCGCGGTCGAAGTAGATCTCGCTGCACGGGCCGCACGGGCCCGGCACGCCCATCGACCAGAAGTTGTCCTTCTTGCCGCGCCGTTGGATGCGTTCGGCGGGCAGCAGGGTGCGCCAGATCGCCTCGGCCTCGTCGTCGTCCAGGTAGACGGTGGCCCACAGGTCGTCGGGGTTGAAGCCGTAGCCGTCGACGATCAGTTCGAAGGCGAACGGGATCGCCTCGGCCTTGAAGTAGTCACCGAAGGAGAAGTTCCCGCACATCTGGAAGAAGGAGGCGTGCCGGGCGGTGCGGCCGACGTTGTCGATGTCCACGGTCCGCACGCATTTCTGCACGCTGGTCGCGCGGTTCCACGGCGCCTTCAGGTCCCCGAGGAAGTAGGGCTTGAAGGGAACCATGCCGGCGTTCACCAGCAGCAGGGTCGGGTCCTGCGCCACCAGGGACGCACTCGGGACCACGGTGTGACCCCGCTCGGAGAAATGGTTCAGAAAGCGGCGGCGGATCTCGGCCGTGTCCATCGGTTCACGTCGTCCAGGGTCGTCGGGATAAGGCACCCGGCCACCCGGCCGACGCCGGGCGTGCACCCGGGATCGGCCGTGGCCGGTCGGAGGTCATGGCCGGCGCGCGCCGGGGACCAGACGCATCGTCCGTTCCGGGTCGAACTCGTCAGGACCCGGGGCAGCGGTGTCCTGGTCGCTCGCGGCAGCCCCTGTGCTCGTGGCGGCGCCTGTACGCTCGCCGTCGCCGGAGCCGTCCGCGTCGTCGAGGCCGAGCGCGGAGCGGATCTCCTCCTCCCGCTCGGCCATCGCCTCGCCGACGTCGGCGGCGAACTCCCGCACCGACTGTACGAAAGACCCGGCCAGACTCGTCGGCGACAGCGAGGAGACCGCGCGGGCGACCTGGCGCACCACCAGCACCCCGGTGGCCGCGCCGAGGGCGACGTAGAACATCCTCGTCCCCATCAGCGACGACCCCGGCCGCCCACGCCGGACGCGGTGACCTCGGGTGCGCGGCGCGCGGCCCGACGCTGCGACTTCTCCGCCTTCATCTCGGCCGACACGCGCGCGCTGACATCCGCCTTCGCCCGCTTCGCGACCGCCTGGCGCACGCCGTAGCTGAACGCGGCGACCCGCACGATCGGCCCGCCCAGCGTGGCGGCGAACAGCGACGTCAGCGACGAGACGTTCGTGGTCACCGTCTGCACGTTCGCCGTGATCGCGTCGATCCGGTCGAGCTCCTTGTTGACGTGGGCGAGCGCGACGTTGACCTCGTCCACGGTCGCCCCCGCCTGCCGGACCCGGGCAGTGCCCTCGTCGATCACGATCCCGGTCTGCCGTACCCGGGCCGCGGCCTCGTCGAAGATCTTGCCGAGCTTGTACAGGACGTAGCAGGCGAAGAGCACGAGCACCGCGAACGCCCCAGAGGCGATCAGGCCCGCGACCGCACCACCGGACATGTGCTTCGCCTCCATCGTTGTCGGTAACGCCAGTCGTAGGTAACGCCTGTCTCAGATAACGCCAGTCTCAGGTAACGCCAGTGCCGGGTAACGCCTGGTGACACCGGCCACCGAGGCCGGCCGGGCCGCCGGGGCCGCCCTGCGCGGGCCGGGGCAGTCCCGCCGGGACGCCGTTCCGCCCGTCATGCCGTTCCGTCCGTCACGCCGCACCGCCTGCCACGGCGGCCGTCACGCCGTCCGGCGCGGCGCCCTCGTGCGGCGGTCCGGGTGGCCTGCCGGTGCTGTTCGCCAGTGACCTTACCGACCGGTGTGCACGCACCACCGGTAACCCCCGGGGCGTCCGTGTCCGTCCCCGGCCGGACGGGCCGGCGCCAGGTGGTCAGCCGGAGGTGTCCGCCGGGGGGTCTGGCGGCTGTCCCCGCAGCACTCCGCGCAGCCGCAGGAGTCGCTCGCCCGCCCGCTGCTCGAACCCGTGCCCGGTCGGGTGGTAGTAGTCCGACCCGGCGAGGACGTCCGGTGCGTACTGCTGTCGGACCACCCCGTCCGGGTGATCGTGCGGATACCGGTACCGCTCACCGTGGCCCAGCCGCGCCGCGCCCCGGTAGTGCGCGTCACGCAGGTGCGGCGGCACCGGCCCGACCCGACCCGACCGGATGTCGGCCGTCGCCGCGTCCAGCGCGGTGATCACCGCGTTCGACTTCGGCGCCAGCGTCAGATGGATCACTGCCTGGGCCAGGGCGAGCCGTGCCTCCGGGAGCCCGACGAGCTCGAGGGCCTGGGCCGCCGACACGGCGACCCCGAGCGCCCCGGGATCGGCCATCCCGACGTCCTCGCTCGCCAGGATGATCATTCGGCGTGCGACGAAACGCGGGTCCTCGCCGGCCTCCAGCATCCTGGCCAGGTAGTGCAGTGCGGCGTCGACGTCACCGCCGCGCATCGACTTGATGAACGCGCTGACGACGTCGTAGTGCTGGTCGCCCTCCCGGTCGTAGCGGACGGCGGCGCGGTCCACCGCCCGCTCGAGGAGGTCGAGCTCGAGGCGGACGGGACCGGCCTCGTCCGGACCGGCCGCGTTCGGACCGGCCGCGTTCGGACCGGCCGCGTTCGGACCGGCCGCGTTCGGACCGGCCGCGTTCGGACCGGCCGCGGCGAGCGCCGCCTCCGCGCCCGCCTCGAGCGCGGTCAGCGCGCGCCGGGCGTCACCGCCGGCGACCCGGACCAGGTGCTCGCGGGCCTCCTCGGCCAACACGAGGCGCCCGCCGTAGCCGCGCGGATCGGTCACCGCGCGCTCCGCCAGCTCGGCGATGTCGGCGTCGGTCAACGGCTCGAGGGTCAGCAGCAGCGACCGGGAGAGCAACGGGGAGACAACACAGAAGAAAGGATTCTCCGTGGTCGCCGCGACCAGCGTCACCCACCCGCGTTCCACGGACGGGAGCAGCGCGTCCTGCTGGGTACGGGTGAACCGGTGCACCTCGTCGATGAACAGGACCGTCCGTACACCGGACATCGACAACGTCTCGCGGGCCTCGTCCACCACCGCGCGGACGTCCTTGACACCCGCGGTGACAGCCGAGAGCTCGCGGAACCGGCGCCGGGTGGCCCGGGACACGATGTGCGCCAGCGTGGTCTTCCCGGTACCGGGCGGCCCCCACAGCACCACCGAGGTCGTCCCGCCGCCCTCCACCAGCCGGCGCAGCGGGCTGCCCTCCGCCAGCAGGTGACGCTGCCCGACGACCTCGTCCAGGCCGCGTGGGCGTAACCGGGCCGCGAGCGGGCCGGAGGAGGCGAGCGTCTCGGCCAGCTCCGCGTCGAAGAGACTCACCCGACCACCGTACGGCCGGGGTCCGACACCGATCCGAGAGCAGGCGGACGGCGTCCGCGGGCGCTGGCGGAGGTCACCTCCGCCCATGGTGGGTGTCACCCGTCCAGCCGACCGGGTCGGCCGGGCCCCGCTGGTCCAGCGGATCGCGCCGGTCCGCGGCGTCCCAACGGTCCGCGGCATCCGGCCGGTTCGCCGGTCCGGCCGGGCCGGGCCGGTGCCCCCGGTCCCGCGGCGCGTTCGACGTGACCGCTTCGAGGGGACCGCTCCGCTGCGCCGCCCAGGCGGCCCGCTCGTCGGTCCCGGGCCGCTCGCCTCCGCCGACCCGATCGGCCTGCTCCGGCCGCTCGCCCCCACCGACCCGGCCGTCGCCACCGGGGCGCTCCCGGTGGGACGGGCCGCCCTCGACCCGCCCGGCGTCCGGCCGGGGCCCGCCGCGATGCCGGCTGCGCCCCTGGACCGAGGCGAACGGATCGGAATAGGTGACCCCGCCGAGCGCGGCGAAGATCACGACCGCGAGCACGGAGAAGGCGATCACGCACACCAGCATCGCCAGGGTGATCGGGTCCGCCCCGGTGACCGGGGACAGCACGGCGGCCGTCTGGACCTGCGTCGCGGCCATCGCCGTGTAGTGCATCCCGCAGACGGCCACGGCCATGACCAGCGAGGCCAGCACGACGTGCAGCCCGGTGAGCACGCGGAAGGCGATCCACAGCGCGGCCAGCGCGGCGACTACGGCAACGCCGACCGACAGGGCCACCAGCCCGTGCCGGTAGCTGATGTCACTTCCGACGTGCATCGCGGCCATGCCCGTGTAATGCATCGCGGCGACGCCGAGCCCGGCGACGACACCACCGGCGGCCAGCCGCACCGGGCTGTCCGGACGCCGGGCCACCAGCGACAGGCCCACCGCCGAGACGGCGATCGCGATGAGCAGGGACAGCCCGGTGAGCGGCAGGTCGTACCGCACGTCGCGGTCGTCGACCTGGTAACCGATCATTCCGATGAAGTGCATGGACCACACCGCGCCGCCACCGAGCGACACCGCGGCCAGCATCGTCCACCACAGCCGCGCCCGCCCCTCGGCGGAAGATATCCGCATCGCGCTCACCAGCGCCGCGAAGGAGCCGATCACAGCGAGCAGTACGGACACCGCGACGAACAGAAGATCCTGACTCGAATGTTGATGGGCCATCTGCACCGTGATCAATTTCCCCCCAGACCGGCCGAAAGACGCCCATTCCTAACACAAGTTCTCAGCTAACGAGAACTTGCGCGCCGAATTACACCGGAGGAAGTAACAGACGCCGCACCGAGCCGTGGCGGCCCCAGATCAGGACTTCGGTCCCTACGGTGACAGGCCAGAGACCCCTTGTGGCATGCGACGCTTACGTCACCGCGGAGCAATAACATCACTCTGAGCAACCATCCACTACTCGCTGCTCCGACGCGCGCCCGTCGGCCCCACACCCCGAGGCCCGTGCCCGACGGCCTCCCGAGGTCGCCCCGCTCTTTCCTCAACCCGTCGGCGGCAAACCGTCCGCGAATTCGGTCCGTCCCGGCGCGCAACCCGGCGAATGGTCGGCGAATACCGACGCGGGCGACCGGGGCACGGCACTCCGGAGTGGTTCACGAGCCGATAACGGGGGCAGGGCGCAACCACCACGTATCGGCGTCCCGGAAGTGCGTCGATTTTCCGCACGAACGGTCGAACAGGATGTAGGTGGCCTGTAAGTGCCGGTCACGGTGGATGGCATGGGACACACGTCCGGATGTCGAGAGCCCAGCCGCTCCACCACCGACGACACCGCCGCGCGCCGTGCCGACGGTGCGCGGGAAGCCGCCACGCAGTGGAAACGGCCGGGCTACGCGCATTCCCGGCCGGCCACGCATCCTCCGGTCACGCTTCCGGGCCACCGGGACACGAAGCGGCGGAGCTGCACAGATGCCAAACGGGCGCGCCCTTGGCCCACATGGGTAGCTGCAATCGGTTGACTGGAGCCCCTTATCTGGAACACGCTTCCGATGCCGGGGGGCAAACGCCGGTGCCGACTACCGGGAACTCACCGGAACGGCACGGAACACGTCCGGAAAGGAATCCGAGCACACTGTGGGCGTCATCGCGAACGCCGTCGACAGGTCGCCGGCGCGGCGATGACTGCCCGCCGTCGGAGCAGTCACGGCGACGTCGGAAAGTCCGGCGTCGGCCAACGAGTTCATCCGGAGGAAGAGCAGTGTCTGACGGGCTATCGCCGGCCGGCCGGAATACAGCGTCCGGCGCGTTCCACGGCGCAGCACGGACTTCTCCACGCGGCGCCGCGCCCGCTGTCGGCTCCGCCCTCGGCGGCGGGCACGCCGCGGGCCGCCGCGCCGGCGGCCATGCCGAGAACGGCGGGGCGATCGGCCTCGTCGTCGGCGAGCCGGAGGAACCGACCTCCCGCTTCGGGCAGCGCACCCTCGCCTCCCGACTGGCCCGCACCATCGAGCTGGAGATCATCCGGCGCGGGTGGCCGGTCGGAGAGGGGCTCGGGTCGGAAGCCCAGCTCATGGAGCGCTACCAGGTCGGGCGGTCGGTGCTGCGTGAGGCCGTCCGGCTGCTGGAGAGCCGATGGGTGGCTCGGCCGCGGCCCGGTCCCGGCGGCGGCCTTGTGGTGACCGCACCCGACCACGACGGCGTCCGCGACGTCGCGCGGGTGTACCTCGACTTCGCCCGTGCCCGGCCGGAGCACCTCTGCGAGACCTGGTCCGCCCTGGAGGCCGTGGCCGTCCGCAGGCTCGCCGAACGGATCGACACGGCCGGCCTGACCCGGCTGCGCGGTGCGCTGCAGCCGGCCACGCCGGGCGGACGGGCCGCGGGAGCGCGCTCGCGGACACGGTCAGCCGGCACCCGGCCGGCGCCGGTCGCGGCGGGCTCCACCGGGGAGGCCCCGGTGCTGCTGCACCTCGAGATCGCCCGGCTGGCGGGCAATCCGGCCGCCGAGCTGTTCATCCGGGTCCTGGCGGACCTCGCGCATCCCCGCGAGGAGACCGACCGGCTCGGGCAGTGGTGGCAGCACCCGCTGCACGCCGAGATCGTCGACGCGATCACCCGCGGCGAGGGCGCGCTCGCCGAGCACCTGGCCCGGTCCTGCATCCGGCGGCACGTCGAGGAGGCGACCGCCCACCGGCACTGACAACACCCGCGCTGACAACACCACCGGCACTGACGCGACCGGCACTGGCCCGCACTGGCACCGACCCCCGCTGGCACTCGACTCCCCTGGCCCCCGCGGTCCGCGGCCGCGGCCGCCCCCCGCCGCCCCCCCCGCGCCCCGGCCCCCCCGGGGGCCCCGGCCCGGGCCGCGGGGGCCCGTGCGGGGGCACCGGAGCTGACGGAGCTGACGCCATGACACCGGCGTCATGGCGCTGAAAACAGATTGCGCGGCGTCGAATGCACCGGCGATTGCGCGGGTATCCAGTCGACCACGACGGATCGCGGCGGCGCGGCGAACATGCTGGTACTCGCACCGCGGTTGGCGCCGCGGGGCCATACACGGACAACCGTACTCGGACAACCACTCGCACGACTTGTTACGCGCTCCGCGGTTGCCCACACAACCATGTCGGACAACAGCACCGGACAACGCCACTGGGCAACACCGGTAGGCAACGCCGCCGGACAACACCGCGAACGAACACCGCCGGACCGCGACGGCGGACAACAGCCACCGACTACGACGGCTGACTGCGGTGACCGAGAACGGCGGCGGACAACTGTCACGGACAACTGTGGTCGACATCAGTGTCGAAGACCGGGAGGACCACGCCAACAGGGTGCGCTCGGCAGTCTCCTCATTGCGGAACGTGTATCATTCTTCCGCCGGGCACCAAGCGGGCACCGGCAACGGGCGGGCATCTAGGCCGGCCGCACACCTGAACCGGCGGGAACGCGGAATGCCCGCGGCGTGATGAGCCGCGTCCGTCCGGAGAGGCACGGAAGAATGACATTAGCCGAGCACCAGCGTGGTGGCAGGATGGCAAAAGGCCCGAGCGGCCGTGCCGCGGCCGCTGGTGGCCCGCTCGGCGGTGGTCTCGGTCAGCAGGTCCGCGTGCCCAAGACCGCCGAGCTCGTCGCGGCCCAGCTCCGCCGCCAGATCGTCCGTGGTGAG
>NZ_JALKFY010000090.1:0-280 GCF_023242985.1 Frankia sp. Mgl5
GTTTTAGAGTATTCATTGCGGATATCCGATTGCAGGAAGCCGAGGGCGGACAATACACCTGGCGTAGGCGGAACGATTACAGGGAATGAACCGGCTAGACGGCCTAAGGCATTGCCGTGCAGCGGGCCTGCACCACCTAAGGCCAGCAAGGCAAATTGGCGCGGATCATATCCTTTTTCCACAGAAACCACCCGGATAGCGCCGTACATGTTTTCGTTGACGATGTCGTAAATCCCCTTGGCCGCCCGGTATAGATCAATCCCCAGCTTTTCCGCGATTT
>NZ_JALKFY010000091.1:0-280 GCF_023242985.1 Frankia sp. Mgl5
TGCCACCATGGCCCTGGCCGAAGGCGTGGGCGGCTCGGCCGAGAACTTCGTGCGGCTCATGAACGAGCAGGCCAAGGCGCTGGGCATGAAGAACACCAGCTACAAGAATCCCGAGGGCCTGACCGAGCCCGGCCACCTGACCACGGCGCGCGACCTGTCCATCCTCGCCCAGCGCCTGATGCAGGACTTCCCCGAGTACATGCACTACTACTCGACCAAGAAGTACTTCTATCCTGGCACGCCGGCGTCCAACGGCACCAACCGCAACTCGCTGCTGTTC
>NZ_JALKFY010000092.1:0-279 GCF_023242985.1 Frankia sp. Mgl5
AAGGTATGGGAGCGGACGAAACGGAAAAAAAGGCTCCCTGGCATTGGCTGGTGGGGCAGCATGGTTGTGGCGGCGGCAGTATTATTGCTGGTGTTGCCAGCAATTTATTCCCACAGCCCGCTCACTCCGCAAGGACAAGGGAGCGGTACAAAGCAAAAACCGGTGCTTTTTCCCGGGGCAGTATGGCAGGTTCCGTCGTTGTGGAAGGCTTCCCCGCTCCAATCCGCTACAGTCAATGGTCTAAGCTTTCAATACTACGGGGAAAAACCGGTACGGATC
>NZ_JALKFY010000093.1:0-279 GCF_023242985.1 Frankia sp. Mgl5
GGTCCGTTCGGCACCACTTGCACTAGCAGCGCATCGCCATCGCAATCATAGCGCAACCCGACAATTCGCTGGGTGTTTCCCGAGGTGTCTCCCTTGTGCCACAATTCCTGCCGCGAACGGCTCCAAAACCAGGTTTCCCCGGTCTCAACTGATTTTTCCAGGGATGCTTTATTCATATAGGCAAGCGTCAGCACTTCTTTGCTTACGGCGTCCTGCACGATGGCCGGGATCAGCCCGTTTGAGTCAAACCGCAAGCTTTCCCATGGTATCGAATATGTC
>NZ_JALKFY010000094.1:0-278 GCF_023242985.1 Frankia sp. Mgl5
GCTGTTAATCGTATTGATCATGCTGACCGCATCCGCCCCACCCTCACTCGCCGCCCGCGCAGTAAAACGAATATCCGTGATATTGGGCGTAAGCTTGACGATAACCGGTGTCCGGGCAACCTCCTTCACCCACTCCACCTGCTGCCTGATCAAGTCAGGATGCTGTCCAACCGCCGAACCCATCCCTCGTTCCGCCATCCCATGCGGACAGCCGAAGTTCAGTTCCAGACCATCTACACCGATCGCTTCCACCGCTTTGACGATCTCATGCCATGCTT
>NZ_JALKFY010000095.1:0-278 GCF_023242985.1 Frankia sp. Mgl5
GGATGGCAACAAACAAACGTTCCGAACGCGGGCGAAACCATCCTTCCGACACGTTGTACGATCAGCCCGCTGGTACAATCGCCCATAAAGCCCGATACGGCGCTAGTGAAGTAAGCAAGCAGCCGAATGCAAACGGCGATCTGCCCAACAAGCCCGGCGGAGACGTACGCACCTGATGAGGTAAAAACCCGTCCGATCACTGAGGGGGCGAATGATGTCACTATTGTTGATCTTTAGCCAATCGGTTATCGCTGATCTTTAGTCACGTGGCCTTCTGG
>NZ_JALKFY010000096.1:0-278 GCF_023242985.1 Frankia sp. Mgl5
TATACCACAGGCGGGGAGGAAGTGCAGGGCAAATGGGGCAATTTCCAGCTGGACGGCTACGGGGCATGGCTGTGGGGATTGGCGCAGCATGTGAAATTGACGGGGGATTTGCCGCTAATCACAACGCTCCGCCCTGCTATCGAGCTGACCGTTGATTACCTGCAGTCATGCTGGCAGTTGCCTCACTTCGATTGCTGGGAGGAGGGGGGCAATGACATTTATCTTTCCACACTTGCTGCCGTGTATGGCGGCTGTAAGGCGATCACCTCTTATTTGCC
>NZ_JALKFY010000097.1:0-278 GCF_023242985.1 Frankia sp. Mgl5
TTGTCACTTCGCCGCTGGTAAATGAGGTGGCGTTAAAGGAAAAATCACTGCTCACACCGTTGTTATTGTGGAACGAGAAGAGTGGGGAGGGCATGCTTACCTCGTCGACAACGAGACAGGGCGGGCTTGTCAGCGGGCTGGATTTGCTGCCGACGGTGTTATCCTGGCTTGGTGTGCCGATTCCACGCGAACTTGCCGGACATGTGATCGTCCAGACAGCAAAGGGTGTGGGAGCAATCGATTCGTTGCAGGCACAGGTGGCTCAGATCGACCATATT
>NZ_JALKFY010000098.1:0-278 GCF_023242985.1 Frankia sp. Mgl5
TTTTTATCCGGCCCCACCTTGTTGAATGCGGTAAGTATGTCGGTTGCCGTAAATGAAGTGAACGCAGCGATGGGGACGATTGTAGCGACACCTACGGCGGGGGCATGCGGTATTGTGCCGGGCACGCTGTTTGCGGTATCGCAAAAGCTGAATCCTTCGCGTGAAGAGATGGTGAATTATTTGTTTACCGCGGGAGCGATCGGTTATTGCATTGCGAACAATGCGTTTATTTCGGGAGCGGCAGGAGGATGTCAGGCTGAGGTAGGCTCCGCGACGGC
>NZ_JALKFY010000099.1:0-278 GCF_023242985.1 Frankia sp. Mgl5
GATTATGATACGTCCGGGTTGCTGCTATTGACCAATGACGGGGAGTTGGCCAATCGGCTCGCGCACCCCTCGTTTGAGATTGACAAGGTATATCGCGCCAGGGTAAAGGGTATCCCTACTCCGGCAAAAATCAAGCAGTTGGCAGCGGGAATCCTGCTGGATGACGGGATGACGGCGCCTGGCGAAGCACAGCTGCTGGAAGTTGACCAGGCGAAAAATCAAGCGCTGATTCAGTTGACGATACACGAAGGACGCAATCGGCAGGTTCGGCGCATGTG
>NZ_JALKFY010000686.1:0-38380 GCF_023242985.1 Frankia sp. Mgl5
GGGCGGCGGGGCCCCCCCCCCCCCCCCCGGGGCGCCCGCCGCCCCGGGGGGGGGGGGCCGGGCCCTCCCCGTTCCGGGGATCCCATTCATGGAGGTGGACTGTGGAGGGCACCGATGGCACCTGACAGCGACGAGGCCCAGCGCGAGGAGAGCTTCGTGGTGCGCCTCCTCCTCGACTGCGACGGCGTCCGCAGCACCAGCGTGCAGCACGCACGCGAGAACACCCCGATGCGCTGGCCGGGCTGGAGGCCGTCCGAGGTGATCGCCTTCATCGAGGCTCGTGCCGGCCGGCTCGCCCCGACGGCTCCGGCCGGCGGCGACGCGGGCCGCCAGGCAGCACTCGGCACCGACGGCGCCCCCGACCCGCTCAGCATGTCGGGCCCGCTCAGCACATTGGACCCGCCCGCCGCCCTGGAACCGCTCAGCGGCGCGGAACCGCTCAGCGGCTCGGAACCGCTCAGCGGCTCGGAACCGCTCAGCGGGTTGGAACCGCTCCCTGTGCGGCTCGGCGTTCAGGTCGAACCCGCCGGGCCTCGCCCAGGGGAACCGTTCACCATCGCGCTGTCGGTCGGCTTCGCCCCCGCCCGCCCGCTGCCCACCGGGCCGCTGGAGTACCACACCGTCGCAGGGGTCCGGCCCGGCGATGCCGCGCCCGGCGCCGCGGGGAGCGCCGAGCACGGGACCGCCCCGGGCGGGACGGTGCTCCGCGCCCAGGGACGGCTCTCCGCGCACGCCGCGGTCATCCGGCTGACCAGTCCGGGGCTGCCCACCGGGCACCACCTGATCGATGCCGCCGTAAGCCTGCGGGTCGGAGGGGTCGGGCGTCCCGTCGGCCTCGCCACCGCCACGCAGGTCGTGCTCGAGGTCACGGACCGCCGAGGATCCGCGCCCCTTCCCGCGCCGAGAGGAACAAGCCCCACGAAACCGGAGTCGAATACCGACACGGGCGCCCGTCACCCCGGTGGAACATGAAAGCCGTTCGCATGTTTTCCCCGGCGATGTGACGGTGGCCTCGGTCTGACCTTCTTTCGGCAGGCCGCTCGGAGCCATGCCGCGATTCGCGTGCGTCGCTACCGGCCCACTCCCGCGTTGCCGGGCAGAATTGCCGAGCGACGGTCCACGACAGAAAGCGGGAACAACGTGGCAACGGTTACCGATGGCGTTTACCGGATCGGTCTTGACAACAATCAGTTTCTCACCGCGGAAGGCCGCGATCGCAGCGTTATTCTGCCCGAAAACGGACGCGGCCAGGAATGGGAGGTCCGACGCACGGATAATGACACATACACGATCCAGCAGACGTCCGACCAGCTCTTCCTCGGTTTCGACGGTGACCCTGACACGTTCGAGCTGGTGCGCCCGTTTCCGCAGCCTCGCGAGTGGCGGATCGAGCAGGGCCCCAGGCCGGGCTCCTTCGTCATCGGAGCCGTCGACAGCGACCTGACCGTCGGGCTGCACCCGGCACTCATCTATCCGCCGATGGTGGCGCTCTCGCCCATCTTCCGCCAGGACCAGGGGTGGAAGTTCCAGGCGGTCAACTAGTCCGGCCAGGCATCGGTCGGCAGCCCGGCCGACCGGCCCCGTGTGCACACCCGGATTCGGCGCGTGTGCACACGGGGAGCCCTCGGTGAGTGACCCCGGGTCGTTCTGATCGACAGCGCGGGCTCACCGGGAACCGCGGCGGGCGGCGGGCAGGCGGGACGCGCCGACGTGGTCGTCGAGCCAGCCGGTCAGCCGGCGCGTCTCCCGCCAGCCCGCCGCCACGTGCTCGGCGCACTCCGGCTCGGCCAGCCACGGCGGCTCACCGAAGTCACGGGCGGCCGTGAGGGTCCGGTGCCGCAGCAGCTCGATGCGTGGATGATCCGCGTCGTAGCCCCGCGGCCGGGTCTTGAGCGTCGTGCCCGAGACCTCGTACCCCGCCTCCCGCAGCTCACGCACCAGCGCCTCGAGCCGCGGCCCCGTCCGGTCGTCGGCGACCGCGGCGCGCAGCCGCTCCACCTGGTCGGGCGCGGTCTGCCAGTAACCAGCCGCGATCATCAGCCCGCGTGCGGAGACCTGGACGTAGCCGCCCCGCTCGTTGTGGGCGCCGATCGCGGTCTTGTAGGGCGACTTGTCCTTCGAGAATCGAACGTCCCTGTGCGGACGGAAAACGTGCGGTGCGCCGAACTCCGGCTCGAGGGCGTCGAGCAGGGCGAGCATCGGGGCCCGGACGGCCTTCTCGTAGGTGTCGCGATGATCCGTCCAGTACGCCTTGCTGTTGTCGGCCTCGAGGCCCTCGAAGAAGATCAACGCTTCGACGGGGAAGCCTGTGAACTCGGGCATCGGCGCTCCTGGGCCGCGAACCGGCAGGACGCGCGCATCCTACGGCGGCCCACCGACAACTCTGCCGGACAGCGCGGCCGGACAGCGCGGCCGGCCCGCCCCGGGCCCCGGTGACATCGCCATACCCCAACAGAGACCGATCGAGACCGACAGGCCGGGGCAATTGTCAAAGAATTGTCCAAGGTCAGGAGCCTGCACACCCAGGACGGTGGGCGTTGGAAGACATCGGTCGTGGTCAAACGAGCACATCACGCGCCGACGTGAATGAACCGAAAACAACGACACGCGGCATCCGGGCCGAGGCGCGCCGGCCGCGATGGGCACAGGTTGGACGCAAACCGGGGCGTCTGATTGCATAGCTCCCCGACGGGGGTTGGCAGAAGCGGGTGGAACCCGTACCCGACGAGAGCATGTGAGACGCGATGACGACGCGGGCACGAGACCTGCTCAACCGATCCCGCGCGCTCCTGGGTGGCTCCCGCGGCATAGCGGCCCAGCTGCGGGGTGGTGATCTCCCGACTCCCCTGCCCCGGCCGGAGCAGCCGGCCCCCGCCGGCCTCGCCAGGCGCCCCGCGGCCCATGGCGGAAGGTCCGCGAACGAGCCGTGGGTTCGGCCGGGAATCCCCGCGGCGGACGCCGGGGTGACGCGACCGGCCCGCCGCGGCGGCACCGGCATCAGCACCAGCGCCGCGGACCAGTCGGCCCACGCCATGCGGGCCGAGACGTCCCCGGCAGCCTCCCCGGCCAACGGGTCGGCCGTGACGGCGCCGCCCGCGGCCGAGGCGCTCTCCGCGATCTGCGCGGACGTGGCGCTGCGCGACCTCAACCTGGTCGACTCCCTGCTCTCCCAGCTCGAGGACATGGAGGCCAAGGAGGAGGACACCGACCGCCTCGCCGAGTTGTACCGGCTGGACCACCTCGCCACCCGGCTGCGCCGCAACGCCGAGAACCTGCGGGTGCTCGCGGGCCGCGACGCCGGCGACGCCTCGTCCGACACGGCCGCGCTGGTCGACGTCGTGCGCGCGGCGATGTCGTCCATCGACCACTACTCGCGGGTCACGATCGGCCGGGTGGTCCCGCTCGGTGTGGTCGGCTTCGCCGCCGAGGACGTCGGTCGGCTGCTGGCAGAGCTGCTGGACAACGCGACCAAGTCGTCTCCCCCGACCGCGCCGGTACGGGTCGGCGTGCATCTCACGGAGCTGGGCAGCGCGCTGCTGCGGGTCGAGGACGAGGGCATCGGGCTCCCGCCGGACCGGCTGCGGCAGCTCAACGAGCGGCTGGCCGGCGATCCCGTCCTGGACGACGACGCGGTGCGCCACATGGGCCTGGCCGTGGTGCGCCGGCTCGCGATCCGCCACGACCTGCGGATCTGGCTCGATCGCCGCCACCCCCACGGGACGACCGCCTCGGTGCTCATCCCCTCCGCCCTGATCTGCGAACTGCCCGAGGGCAGCTGGTCGGGTACGCAGACCGTGATGATCCGCGACGGCGACCCCGCCGCGCCGGGTCCGTCCGGGCGTCCCGCCGCGCGCGACGGTCAGCCGCGAGCGGACGTCCAGGGCCAGGGGCCGGGCGTGAAACGGTCCGGCAACGGAGCGGGCCACGTGCGCGAATCCACGCTGTTCACCCGCGCGGGCAGCGCGTCGGCCAGGCCAGCGCCAGCGCCGAGCAGGGATGCGGCGACTCCGGCCGCACCCCCCGCGGCGGACTCCCTGATCGGCGGCACGACCGCGAGCGGTCTCCCCCGCCGGGTGTCGCGCAGCCTCAAGAACCCCGCGGGCGACGGCGCGCGTCCACCCGCTGCCACGGCACCCACAGCCACCATGCCCGCGGCAGCCGCCATGCCCGCGGTAACCGCCCCCACCGCGACCGCGGTGCCCGCAACACCTGCGGTGGCTCCCGCGCCGTCGACACCGACACCGACACCCGCCGCGGCGTCCACGGAAGACCAGGAAGACGCGACAGGCACGGCCGGCGTCCCTCCCGCGGAGGAGGGCGGATCGACGGCCACACAGGCGCTTTCGGCCCGGGCCGCGGAGCACGCGAGACTACTCGCGGATCTCGACGCCTTCAGCGAAGGCGAACGGATCGCCCACGAACACCAGCGAGGGGACTGAGGACACATCCGTGACGGATCAGACCAATCGCCAGCCGGACCACGACTTCAGCTGGCTGATCAACGACTTCGTCGGCAAGGTCCACGGCGTCACCCATGCCCTGATCCTCTCGTCCGACGGCCTGTCGCTCACCGCGTCCGACGGGGTGAGCTCGGCGGAGCGGGACCAGCTGGCGGCGATAGCCAGCGCGATGCTCAGCCTTGCCCGCAACAGCGCGACGCTGTTCGACCGCGGAACCTGCGAGCAGATCATCGTGCGGCTCAGCGGCGGCTACTTCCTGTTCATGAGCATCGACGAGGGAGCGGGACTCGCCGTGCTGACCGGACCGGACTGCGACATGAAGGTGGTCGGCTACGAGATGACGCAGTTCGTACTGCACGCCGGCCACGCGCTCACCCCGGACCGGCGCGCGGACCTGCGCCGCGTCCTGGTCGGACGTCAGGTACCGAGCTGAGCCGGGCCAACACGGCGGATCACCGCACGGATGATCCGCCGCGGCGACCCAACGCACCGGACCAGGACGGGTGACGGACCAGAATCGTGAAGAACATGCCGGAAGACTCCGCACAGAACGGACGGCCGAGGCGTGGCCCGCGCAGCAAGCGGATCCGCCCCTACGCCCTCACCGGGGGCCGGACGAGGGCCCGCCATCACCTGCTCGTCGAGACCCTGGTCTCGGTGCCGAGCTACGACCCGACGCTCAGCGAGACGCTGATGCCCGAGTCCAAGGCGCTGTACGAACGCGCCCGGGGGCAGCTGTCCATCGCCGAGCTCTCGGTGATGCTGTCGATCCCACTCGGGGTGGTCCGCGTCCTGATCAGCGATCTGGCCGCGCAGGGAGCGATCCTCATCCACCCCACGGCCCACACCTACCACCACGATCGAAACGTGCTCGAAAGGATTCTCAGTGGCCTGCGGGAGCTCCCGGTCTGACGCACCTCCGGACCCGGACGGCGGTGCGGGGTGGACATGATTCCGACCGACGCCGACGGACTTGACCCCGCCACGGCGATCTCCGCGAAGATCGTGATCGCGGGCGGGTTCGGAGTGGGGAAGACGACGCTGGTCAGGTCGATCTCGGAGGTGCCTCCACTCAACACGGAGGCGTGGATGACCGAGGCCAGCGAAGGCATCGACGACCTGTCGATGAGCGGTGCGAAGAGCACGACGACGGTCGCGATGGACTTCGGCCGGATCTCGCTGTTCCCGGATCTGGTGCTGTACCTGTTCGGCACCCCGGGCCAGCCCCGTTTCTGGTTTCTCTGGGACGACCTGTCCCGCGGCGCGCTGGGCGCGGTCGTTCTCGTCGACAGCCGCCGCCTCGACCAGTCCTTCGCCGCGCTGAACTACTTCGAGAACGATTCGACGGTCCCGTACATCGTCGCCGTCAATCGTTTCGAGGGAAAGCTGTGGCACGACGTCGACGAGGTCCGGGAGGCACTCGCGCTGCGCCCGGACATCCCGCTCGTCACCTGCGACGCCCGCGAGACGGCGTCGACGGCCCAGGTGCTGCGGGACCTGGTTGTTCACACGATGTCACTGGCCCAGGTCCCGGAACCCAGGAGGACACGGACGCATGCGTAAGATCCTGATCGTCGGCGCGGGCCAGTCGGGCCTGCAGCTGGCCCTGACCCTGCGCGAGCACGACTACGACGTGACGGTGATGTCCGCGCGCTCCCCCGAGGAGATCCGCCGGGGCCGGGTCATGTCGACCCAGGCGATGTTCCACAGCGCGCTGCAGACCGAGCGCGACCACGGGCTCAACCTCTGGGAGGCCGACACCGTCCGCGTCGAGGGCCTCGGGGTCTCGATCGCGGGGCCGGACGGCAGCCGGCCTCTCGACTGGTTCGCCCCGCTGGACCACTACGCGCAGTCGGTCGACCAGCGGGTCAAGATGGCCGGCTGGGCCGAGCTGTTCGAGGAGCGCGGCGGCAAGCTCATCCTGCACGGTGTCACCACGGCCGACCTGAACGGGCTCGCCGAGCTCTACGACCTCGTCGTGGTCGCCGCCGGCAAGGGCGAGCTGGTCGGCCTGTTCGACCGCGACACCGCCCGCTCGCCGTACACCTCACCCCAGCGCGCGCTGTCGCTCGCGTACGTGCACGGCCTGGCGCCCAGGCCGGAGCATCCCACCGCGCCGGGCGTGCGATTCAACATCATCCCCGGCGTCGGCGAGCTGTTCATGATCCCGGCGTACACGCTGAGCGGGAACTGCGACATCCTCTTCTTCGAGGGCATCCCGGGCGGCCCGCTGGACTGCTGGGACGACCACCCGAAGCCCGACGAGCACCTGCGCCGCATCCTGGACCTCATCGAGCGGTTCCTGCCCTGGGAGTACGAGCGCTGCGCGAAGGTCGAGCTCACCGATGCCCACGCGACCCTCTCCGGCGGGTACACGCCCGTCGTGCGGCGGCCGGTGGGCAACCTGCCGTCGGGCGGGGCGGTGCTCGGGATGGCCGACGTCGTCGTGGCGAACGACCCGATCACCGGCCAGGGCTCGAACAACGCCGCGAAGTGCGCCGCGTCCTACCTGGACAGCATTCTCGAGCACGGTGCCAGGCCGTTCGACCAGGCGTGGATGCAGGCCGCCTTCGACCGCTACTGGGCGAGCGCGCAGGACGTCACGGTCTGGACGAACGCCCTGCTGCAGCCCCCGCCGCCGCACGTGCAGCAGATCCTCGGCGCCGCGCAGGCGAACCCCACGGTCGCCCGGCGGTTCGTGAACGGCTTCGACAATCCGTCCGACTTCCAGGACTGGTTCCTCGACCCGGAGAAGGCGGCGGCCTACCTGGCTTCCGTCTGAGCCCACGCGCACCCGCCGCGGCCGGCGCCAGCCGGCCCGGCACGGCGGCGTCGGCGTCAGCGGCGTCGGCCGGGCCTGTTCGCCGCCGGCCCGCCAGCCCCGTTCCGGCCGCCGCCGGCCAGCTGGCAGCTGTCAGTGCTGGTGGACGATACAGAAGCGCAGTGCCTTGTCCTGGTCGTCGACCAGGACGCTGGTCAGGTTGATCCTCATCGCCGGCCCGTCAGAGGTTGATCATGTGGCCGGCGAGGCCGTGGATCGCCTCCTGCAACGCCTCGCTCAGCGTCGGGTGGGTGTGCACGTTGCGGGCGAGCTCGAGCGCGGTGAGGTCCCATTTCTGGGCCAGCGTCAGCTCGGGCAGCAGCTCGGAGACGTCCGGGCCGATCAGGTGGCCGCCGAGCAGCTCGCCGTACTTCGTGTCGGAGATCAGCTTGACGAAGCCGTTCGGGTCGCCCAGGCCGTGGGCCTTGCCGTTCGCGGTGAACGGGAACTTGGCCACCTTGATGTCGTGGCCCTCCTCCCGCGCCTGCGCCTCGGTGAGACCGAAGCTGGCCACCTGCGGCTGGCAGAACGTGGCCCGCGGCATCATCCGGTAGTCACCGAGCGTCACCGTCTCCGCGCCGGCGATGGTCTCGGACGCGACGACGCCCTGCGCCTCGGCGACATGCGCCAGCATGAGCTTCGCCGTCACGTCGCCGATGGCGTAGATGTGCTCGACGTTGGTGCGCATGTGGTCGTCGATCGCGATCGCGCCGCGGTCGGTGAGCGCCACGCCGGTGTTCTCCAGGCCGAAGCCCTCGACGTTGGGCGCGAACCCGATGGACATGAGGACCTTGTCCACCTCGAGCGAGCCCCGGGCGCCGTCCTTGCCGGTGTACTCGACGGTCACCGAGGAGCCGTTGTCCGTCACCGTCTCGACCTTGGTCGAGGTCAGGATCGGCACGCCGAGCTTCTTGTACTGGCGGACGATCTCCTTGGAGACGTCGGCGTCCTCGTTCGGCAGCGCGCGGTCGAGGAACTCGATGATCGTGACGTCCACGCCGTAGTTGCGCAGGACGTAGGCGAACTCCATGCCGATCGCCCCGGCACCGACGATCACCATCGACCGCGGCAGCTCGCGGGTGAGGATCTGCGTCTCGTAGGTGACGATGTTGTCGGAGAGCTCCACACCGGGCAGCAGGCGCACCCGCGAACCCGTCGCGATGATCGCGTGGTCGAAGCTCACCTGGTCGGTGCCGCCGGCGGAGAGCGCGACGTCCAGGGTGTTCGGGTCACGGAAGGTACCGCGGCCGGTGAACTCGGTGATCTTGTTCTTCTTCATCAGGAAGTGCACGCCCTTGACGCGCCCCTCGGCGACCTGGCGGCTGCGGTCGAAGGCGGCGCCGAAGTCGAAGCTCACCTCGCCGGAGATACCGAAGGTCTTCGCCTCGTGGGCGAACAGGTGCGCGAGCTCGGCGTTGCGCAGCAACGCCTTCGAGGGGATGCACCCGACGTTCAGGCAGACGCCGCCCCAGTACTTCTCCTCGACGACCGCGACCGACAGCCCGAGCTGGGCCGCCCGGATCGCCGCGACGTAGCCGCCAGGACCTCCACCTAGGACGACGAGATCAAAGTGCGCTGCCATAGGTCCACCCTACGATCAGTCAGGACGCCGATTCGCGGCGCGGTGCGGAGATTTCAACCACGCATGCTGCCAGCGTCATTCCGCCTCGCCCACAGGTGGGCGCGCCAGGCCGGCCGGCCATGTCCGGCGCTCCCCGTGCCGCGGCGGCGGATGCGCGCCGGAGCAGTAGGTGCGCACAGAGCGGACGGACGTTTTCCAGGATCACACGGATGCCACCGGTGCCGCGGATTTCGGCCCGGCGGTCACCGGCCGCCCGCGTGGCTCAGCCGGGCACCGCGCGCAGCGGGGATCGTCCAACCCGGAGCCGGTCCAGGGCGGCGGCGGTCGGCGCGTCCGCCGGTAGCTGCACGACGAGCCGCAGGTCGTCGTCGGCGGGCAGCTCCAGCGTCTCGAAGGCCAGTCTCAGCTCACCCGCCTCGGGATGGGCGAGGCGGGTGACGCCGCTGGCCGCGGGCAGGCCCGGCACCGAGGCGACCCGCTCGACGAAGGCCGCTCCGGCGGTGACGGTGAGCTCGTCGGCGAGCGCCGCGACGTAGCGGTCCGCCAGGAAGGGACCCTGCTTGAGCGCGGCCACCTGGTCGTCCGCGACCTGGCCCCAGTCGGGCCAGGCCCGGCGCGCCCGCTCGTCGGTGAAGACGAAGCGGGCCAGGTTCGGCACGGCACCCGAGCGCGGCGAGCCGTCCAGCAGGCCGATCGGACGGGCGAGCCGCTCGTAGGCCGGGGTGTAGGCGAGCACGTCGCTCACCCGGTTGAGCAGCAGCGCGGCGGCGGGCTCGAGGTGCGCCAACAGCGCCCGCACGGTCGGGCGCACCGCGCGGGCCGGTGCCGCGCCCACCCCGCAGGTGAATCCGCCCTCGGCTCCCTTGCTGAGCCGGTGCAGGTGGATCCGCTCGCGCGGGGTGAGCCGCAGCGTGTCGGCGAGGGTGGCCAGCACCGCGGCGGAGGGCCGGCGATCACGGCCCTGCTCCAGGCGCGTCACGTACTCCACGCTGACACCGGCGAGCGTCGCCAGCTCGGAGCGGCGCAGCCCCGGGGTACGCCGGCGGGAACCGATTGGCAGGCCGACGTCCGACGGGTGGACCGCCTCGCGCCGGGCCCGCAGGAAGAGACCCAGTTCGTTGCCGGCCATGGCCCCGACCGTAACCCACCGCGACGGACGGATCGTGGCCCTCTCACTACCAGCCTCCGGCCGGCCTCCCCGGCACCGGCCGCGGCGCGCCACCGTGGGCGGCATGCCCGAAGACACCCTCAACCTCGCTGTGATCATCGGAAGCGTCCGGGAGGGCCGGTTCGGCCCGGTGGTCGCACGGTGGTTCGTCGAGCAGGCCGAAGCGCACGGCGGATTCGCCGTCGACCTGATCGACCTCGCCGACACCCCGCTCCCGCTCGCGCTGCCGGCGGTGCCGCCGGCGCTCGCGCCGGACCTCGCCCGTCCCCCCGCCATGGCGGAGCTGAGCCGGCGCGTCGCGGCGGCGGACGCCTACGTCGTCATCACGCCCGACTACAACCGCAGCTATCCGGCGTCGCTCAAGGCGGCCATCGACTGGTACCACCTGGAGTGGCGGGCCAAGGCGATCGGGTTCGTCGGGTACAGCGGGGCCAGCGGCGGCCTGCTCGCCATCGAGCACCTGCGGCAGGTGTTCGGCGAGCTGCACGCGCACACCGTGCGCCACTACGTCTCGTTCCCGCGGTACTACCAGCTGTTCGACGCCGCCGGGACGCTCACCGACCAGCAGGAGCCCGCCGAGGCCGCGAAGATCCTGTTGGACGAGCTCCAGTGGTGGGGCGAGGTCCTGCGCGACGCCCGGCTGACGCGGCCGCTCGGGCTGGTTCCCGCGGCTCGCTCGTAGCCCCGAACACGTCAGCGCAGCTCGTCGGTGACCCAGCTGATCGCGGCGGACGGCGTGGCCACGACCCGGGCCTGCCGGGGCAGCGGCGGCCGGTCGACCATCACGACCGGCAGCCGGAGCCGGCGCGCGGCCACCAGCTTGGCCGCCGTCAGCGAGCCGCCGCTGTCCTTGGTGACGACGGTGTCGACCTCGTGGCGGCGCAGCAGCGCGGTCTCCGCGTCCACGGTGAAGGGGCCGCGGTCGAGCAGGACGCGCAGCCGTCGTGGGACCGGCCCCGGCGGCGGTTCGACGGATCGCGCCAGGAACCAGTGGTCGAGCCCGGCGAAGGCGGCGACCCCGGAACGGCCCACAGTGAGGAACACCCGGCGACCGCGCCGCTCTCCGGGCTCGCCCGGTTCACCGGGATCGCCGGGATCGCCGGGATCGCCGGGATCGCCGGGATCGCCGGGATCGCCGGGCCCGGCGGGCCCGCCGGGGTGGCCAACGGCGAGCAGCGCGGCCGCCGCGGGCAGCGACGGCACCCGCCGCCAGTCGTCACCGTCGCTCTCCGTCCAGCCGGGACGGCGCACCACCAGCAGCGGCACGCCGGCCGCGGCGCATGCGGCGACCGCCGCCGCCGTGATCCGCGCCGCGAAGGGATGGGTCGCGTCGACCACCGCGGCCACGTCATGTTCCCGCAGGAACTCGACCAGGCCGTCCGGGCCACCGAACCCACCGCTGCGGACGGTGGCCCCCGCCGGCACCGTCGACACTGTCGGGGGCCGCAGCCGGCCGGCGAGGGAGTAGACCACGTCGAGATCCGCGCGGTCGGCGAGGGCGGCGGCGAGCCGCCGGGCCTCGGCGGTCCCGCCCAACAGCAGCACGCGCCGGGTCATCGGCCGGCACCCGGCCGGCAGGCCCCGGGTGCTCGGTAGGGACCGGCCGGCTGCACAGCACCAGTCTCCCCCATCCGCCCGTCTCATCAGCTCCGCTCCGGCCCATCAGCTCCGCCTCGTCTCGTCCGCTCCGTTCCGCAGGCCGTTCTTCACGGCCGCGCCTCCTCCCTTCCTCCCGGGTCGCCCGGTTGTCTTTCCCTGGTATTCGATCTCGCCTCTGCTGCCTCTCCGTGCGGCTCCTGGTGCCGTGCGCATCCGGGCATGCGCGAGGTCGCGCCGTCCGGCATTGGCGGGCTCGCGGGTTCTCACCCATCTGGGCGATGCGGCGGGCCGTCGGACGCGCGGCCGGGGTGCCGTCCGGATACCGACCAAGTGCCGACCGGTGGGCGCCCCTGCGGCCACCCGGCACCCGCCGCTTCGACTCCGCGCAGGTCATGGGCCTGAAAGCCGTCGAACCGTGGCCGTCAAGTAGGCCGTAACGCGATCCACACGAGCGCACGGTCACACCCCGACCGGACCCAGACCACCCGCCCGAACAGGCGGTTGGCACGGTAGCCACCCATAAGATGCACGTGACTGCCTTAAACCCATTTCTTACGACATGGTCGTTCTTCCGACATGGTCGATTCGATTTGGGCGCGGCCCCGGGAGGGGGACGATGAGCGACACTCCGCAGAGCGCGGTCGGGGTGGGTCCAGGCGAGCCGGCAGCGCCCGCCAGTCGGATCGAACCCGTGCGCGATGCGGTGTTTACCCCGCTGACGCCGCACGATCCACACAGTGTGAGCCGATATCTGCTGCGAGCCCGGATCGGCGAAGGCGGCATGGGCGCGGTGTACTTGTCGTACACCCCCGGCGGACGTCCGATCGCGCTCAAGGTGGCCCGCCCGGAACTCGCGGCGGACCCCGACTTCCGCAGCCGGTTCTCGAAAGAGGTCGCGATCGCGCGGCGGGTCCAGGGGCCCTACACCGTTCCTGTGATCGACGCTGATCCCGAGGCCCTGCGCCCGTGGATCGCCACAGCCTATGTCGCCGCCCCCTCGCTGGCGGTCGCCGTGGTGCGCCAGGGCGCGCTCCCGTCGGCGACCGTGCTGATGCTGATCGCGGGCGTGGCCGAGGCACTGCAGTCCATACACCGGTCGGGTGTGATCCACCGCGATCTGAAGCCCGGCAACGTCATCCTGGCCGACGACGGGCCGCGCGTCATTGATTTCGGTGTGGCCCGCGCCATCGAGACATCGACCGCGGCCATGACCCAAACGGGTGTACGCATAGGAACACCCGCATTCATGTCACCGGAACAGGTCCGGGGAAAGCAGATCGACGCCGCGGGCGATGTCTTCGCACTCGGCTCGACCGCCTATTACGCCCTGACCGGACGTCCCCCGTTCGGGTCAGATGCCGCGGTGTTCCACCGCATCGAGCACCAACAGCCCGACTGGGACCACTGCCCGGACAACGTGCGGGAGGTACTCGCCCGTTGCCTCGCGAAGGACCCGGCGGAGCGGCCGACGTCCACGCAGGTCATCGAGCTGTGCCGATCCGCGATCACCGACGACCTGTACCTGCAGACCGGCGGCGGATGGCTGCCGCCCACGGTCGCGGCCGAGGTCACCCGGTACCGGATCTCCACGGTGCCCTCGCCGACCGCGAGCATGCCGGCGGTCCCGCCGCCCACGTTCCAGTCGGCGCCGACGGGCGCGCCCGACGCGATGGACGCGCTGGGCACGCCGTTCCCGAGCGAGCCGAGCGACAACGTCGCCGCCCCCCACTCGGCGTCGCCCTACTCGTCGGCGTCGATCACCCACATCGCGCGTGCCCCCCATCCGCCCCATGCGCTCAACGCGGGGAACTCCCCGCGGGCCCTCAACGCGGCCCGCCAGCCACGGGCCCTGTGCGCACCCCGCGTCCCCCGCGCGATCGGGGCGGCGAGCGTCGCCGCCGCCGGCGCGGCCGGCGGCGCACAAGCCCTGGCCGGCCCGCCGGCCGGTGGCTCCGGTGGCCTCAGCGGCCCTGGTGGTCCTGGTCGTGCCGGTGGTCCTGGTGGTGCCGGTGGCCCTGGTGGTGCCGGTGGCCCTGGTGGTGCCGGTGGCCCTGAGCCATCCGGCGCACCCGGCTCGCCGGGCGCGGCCGGTGCGTCCGACGAGCCCGGGAGGCTCGACGCCGCGGGTGCCGCGGCCGGTTACGACACCTCCGGTGGACTCGGAACGCCCGCCCCCAGTGCCGAGGACGGCGCGGGTATGCCGGAGTCCGTCGCGAACGGGATGAACGGCGCGCAGGCCGCGTTCGGGTCGTCCGCGGTTCGCGGCGCCCTCGCGGCCGCCAGCCCCTCCGCCCCCGCGAACGCCCCGGCTCAGCCACCCGGCAGATCCACACCGGACGGCCCTGCCGAGCCGAGCGCTCCCGCGGGGCCGGGCACGGGCACGGGATCTCCGGGCATCGGCTCCTCCGGCCCGGCGGGTTCCCCCAGGCTCACGGACTCCCCCGGGCCCGGGCTCGCGGGTTCCGGCGGGCTCGCGGGTTCCGGCGGTTCCGCGGCGCCGGGCGGATTCGCGCCCCGGGCCGCCGCGGGCTCGGCTTTCCCTGGTTTGGCCCCGTCCCCGGGCTCGCCGGGTTCCGCCGGCGCCCCCGGCGCCCCCGGCCCAGCCGGGACCACCGACTCATCCGGCCCGGCCGCCCCAGGCGACCAGGCCACGCCACGGAACGCACAGGACTCCCAGAACTCCCAGAACGCTCGGGACTCCGGGGACGAGCGAGGTGCCGGGGGCGCGTCCGGGTCAGCCGGGTCGGACGGGCCACGGCAGGCCGGTGACCCCGCTTCCCCGTCCGACTCGGGCGACGGCGACCCGTCCGGGGCCCGCCGCCGCGGCCGCCGTCGGCGTCGCCGCCTGGTGACCGTCGTGCTGGCCCTGCTCGTCACCGTCAGCGCGGTGTTCTTCTGGCTGGCCTCCAAGCCGGCTGGCGGCGAGCCCGTCGCGCTCGTGGTCACCCCGTCGCAGGACGTCGGTACGGACGGTCCGGGCTCCCCCGAAGCGTCGCCGGGCGCCATCCGCCGGGAGTCGAGGACGACGCCGAGGGCTGCCGAGGCCTCGCCCACGGCCACGCCGAAGCCGACCGTGCCGAAGCCGGCGACCGGCGAGACCCCGCGGGCGGCACCCGTCGCCCCGCGGGTCTCCCCCACGCCCACTCAGCGGCTCAGCTGCCCCGCCAAACCCGCCACCAGGGCCAACGGTGACGGGACCGGTGTCCTGATCAACGCGAGCGTCCTGCGAGAGGGCCCGGCGGACACCTGCGGAGCGGTCGTGACGCTCGTGCGGGGCCGGAAGTTCTGGCTGTGGTGCAACGTCGTGACGAAGACCAACGACACGTGGTGGTGGGCACGCCTCGACGGGACCGAGACCTACGGCTGGGTCCGGGACGACGACATGAAGGTCGACTACACGGATGACGACGGCGACGGCGAGGTCCTCGTCTACAGCTGCGACGGCAAGGTCACCAAGAAGTAGGCCGGACGGGATCCGCGAGGTCAGCGGCTGCCGGGCGGCGCCCCGATGCCGGAGACCCGGGCCCCAGGACCTCCGCCACCAGCAGCGCGACGTCGTCGGTGAGCGCCGAGCCCGTCCACTCCCGGACCCGGGCGACAAGATCACCCAAGCAGTTGTCGAGGGTGGCGGGCCGGGCCAGCGCCGCGCCCACGGCCGGTACCAGCGGGAAGAACTCCCCCGACCCGGGGTGGCGGGCCTCGGCGATGCCATCGGTGTAGAGCAGCACCCGGTCCCCGGGCTCGATCACGATCGAGGTGCTGTCGGCCCCGCCGACCAGAAGCCCGAGCGGCGGCTGCCTGCTGACCGCGGTCAGCGGTCGCGCGGACGTCCGGCGTATCAGGATCGGATCGGGGTGCCCGGCGTTGACCATGTCCATCCGGTCGCCGCGGATCTGCACGACGACGGCGGTGACGAAGTCGTCCAGGCCGCTGATCTCGGCGACCTCCCGGTCCAGGTCGATCAGGACGGCGCCGAGATCCGGGCGGAGCCGGGCGACGACCCGGAAGCAGCCGAGTACCCGGCTGGCGATCCCGACCGCGTCCAGGCCCTTGCCGCGCACATCACCGATCAGCAGCCGGGTGCCCCACGGGCTGTCCACCACCTCGTAGAGATCACCGCCCACCATCGCCTCGGCGGCGGCACTCTCATAGCGGACGGCCAGCCGTAACTGCCCCGAGAGCACCGGCACACAGGACAGGATCGCCCGCTGGGCCATCTCGGCGACCCTGGTGACGTTCTGCAGCTTCGTCTCACGTCGCGTGTTGTACCGGCTGACCAGGACGGCCATGACTCCCCCGACAGCCACCCCGGTGAGTCGCACCAGCTGGGCGGCCAGCCCGCCCTCGTTGCCGGCGAACAGCCCGTCCTGCAGGCCCATCAACACGCAGGCCAGCAACGCCACGACCGCGTAGACCGTGGTCAGGGCGGGCCCGGCCAGGGTGGCCGCGAGCAACGGACTGAGGACGGTGAGCTCGAGAATCGTCCAGTGATCGCTCGTGAACTGGACGCCGACGATCACACCGAGCATCGCCAGCGGGGCTCCCCACACCGCCCACCTGGCGATCAGGCGGCGCGCCCGCGGCCCACGCCCCTGCTGATCGGCCCCCCGGGGCGCGGCATCCGGCCCGCGTTCCGTCCCGGTCTCGGTTTCGGTCCAGGGCGCGGCGTCGGCCCGAGGCTCGGTGTCGGTTCGCGCCGCGGCGTCGTCAGGGGCTTTGGGCTGGTCGGGGGCCTCGGGCGGTGTGCCGGGCGGGATCTCCCACGCGCCGCGGTCGCGGGGCCGGCCGCGTCGCCGCCATCGGCGACGCAGCAGGGCGTCAACGCTCACAGCCGGCCCGCCACGACGATCACGGGCCCGGATCACCCCACCTGACTCCGCCGAAATCCACCCTCAGGCTGTTCCCCGAACCCGACTCCCCCGAACCGCCCCGAGAGCCGCGGCGAGTCCAGCGCGCGGGGTCGACCAGTCCGGTCGAGGGCGACCGGCCGGTCGCCAGTCGGGTGGGGTGCGGGGAGCGCGGGGTTGGGTGATCAGGGGAGGAGGAGGGCGGGGGCAAGCTCGCCGAGGATCAGCGCGGCCAGCAGGACGGTGACGGCGTTGGACTCGCGCGGGGTCAGGTCCTGCTCGCCGACATGGTCACGCCGGCCGGTGTAGCCGGCGAAATACCACTTCATCACCGTCGCACCGGCTCCGGCGATCGCGAGGACGAGGGCGCCGGTCACCGGTAGCGACCAGCCGCCCACACCGTCCAGCAGCAGGTCCTCCCAGATGAAGCCGAGAGTCGCCGGGAACCCGATCGACGTCAGCCCGAACAGCAGGAACGCGACGGCGAGCCGCGGCGTGCGGGCGAAGCAGCCACCCGGGCCGGTCAGGAGCATCGGGCCCCGCCGGGCCTCGGTCGCCGCGGCGATCATCGTCGCACCGCCCGCGGCGACGGCGCCGACCTGCCAGGCCAGGACGGCCCCCGACCGCGCCGGCTCGGACCCGATGAGAACCCCGCAGCTCACGATGCCGGAGAGCACCAGGCCGACCTGGGCCAGCGCGGACCGGACGTCCCGGGCGACGAGCCCGAGTCCGGCGCCCAGCAGGGCGGTCGCCGCGGCCGCGGCGACGACCCAGCCGCGGTCCGGCACAGCCCGTCCGACCTCGGGGAGCAGCAGAACGCCCGCGGGCCCGGCGGTGAAGGCGACGACCAGCCCGGCTGGGGCCGTCCGGGCGAAGGGCTCGAACCACAGGTGCAGTGGCAGTAGGCACTGGCGGACACCAACACCGGCCACGAGCAGCAGTGCGGCCGCTGTGCCGCCGAGCCCGTCGGCCAGGAGCAGCCCGGCGGCGCAGGCCCCGACTCCCACGAAGTGGTGCAGGACGAACAGCCGGGTCGGGCCGCGGCCGGGGGCGCGCTCACGCATTTCCCGCCACACGACGCAGGCCGAAAGCGCCCACGAGATCACAGCCGCGACCGGATCAGCCACCGCCGTCGCCGCCGCGCCGCAGGCGAGAACGAGCATGATCCGCGCGAATGTCGCCTGGTCGTGAGAGGCGACCGCCCGCGCGTCGCCACGCGTTGCGGCGGTCAGGGGTGGGGTGATCGGGGCCAGTGCGGTGGCGCCGAGACCGGCCAGGCAGGTCACGAACGGCATCCACCACCCGGATCCGGGGGCGAGCAGGCCCACCCGGTGGCCGTCGGGCCACCCGGTCCAGCGGGCGACGGCCATCGCCGCGGCGACGCCGAGGGCCGTGACGGTGACGCACCCGGCCGCGGCGGCCCGGGCGGCCCGAGGGTCCGGCGCCCGCCGCGCCGCCACCGAGCCGGCGAGCAGGAATGCGGCCGCGACGAACGGGACGACCGCGACGGTCACCAGGGCCCTCCTCCCCGGGGGCGGACGGGGCGGACATCCGCGGGGAACCGGGGCCGGTCCTCCTGGTGGCGCCAACGCGAGGCGCCGACGGCGGGCGAACCGTTCCTGGCGCGGAGGCGGTGTGTGGCGGGATCGTCGTCCCGGCGCGCCAGACCGCCCGGCCCCGGCCTCTCCGGTGCCTCCGGGCCCCGAGTCGCCTCCGGACCGTCGACCGTCTCCGGACCGTCGACCGTCTCCGCGGCGTCGGCAGTCCCTGGACCGTCGACCGCCTCCGGGGCGTCCGCCGTACCCACGACATCTCCCGCCGGATCGCCAACCGTGCCCGGGTCGTCCACAGTCTCCGGAGCGTCGGCCGTCTCCAGACCATCGACTGAACCCGGGCCGGCGACTGGGCTTCGGTCGCTCACCGAGCCCCGGTCGTCGGCCGCGCCCGGCCGATCGTGCTCGTCGGTGGCCCCGTCCGAGGGTGCGACCAACCGCGCGGTGCCCGACAGCGCGACATCCGACAGCGCGGCATCCGACGGCGCGGCGCCCGGTGCGAGGTCGTCAGCCGCCGGGCGCGGGCCCGGCAGCCAGGGCGGTGCGGACGGTTCCGCATGGCGCGAAGGCGCCCCGGGACGGGACACCGCCGGCGGTAGGGCCTGGTCGGGAAGCTTGCGCAGGTTCGGTAGCCGGGACGAGGCCGCCGGCCGGGTCACCGGCGCGGACTCCTCGGCAGGCCCGCCGTGCCCCCCCGCCCCGGGGCACGGCGGATCCTCGGCGGTCTCGGCGGTCTCGGCGATCTCGGCGGTCTCGGCGATCTCGGCGATCTCGGCGCTGCCGGCGCTCTCGGCGCTGCCGGCGCTGCCGGCGGTCTCGGCCGCGGCGGGGGCCTCCCGCAGACCCGAGGCCTCCGCCACCTCGGCGACCTCCGCACCGGCAGCAGGCTCCGCCGTCTCCCCGACGATCGGCCGGGTCGTCAGGGCGGCCTCGCCCGGGACCGCGTTGTCCGTGCCGCACGGATCAGAGCCGCACGGGTCAGGGCCGTAGAAGTCCAGGGCGTAGGAGTCGGCGCCGTAAGGCCCGGATCCGTGCCGGGCCCTGGGGTCGGCCGCGGGACGGCGCTCCGGTTCCGCGGACGCGGTCCCAGCCCCGGCCCCGGCTGGCGGCTCCTCCCGCGTGTCGGCAGGCTGCCGTGGCCGGGCCCCGACCGAGAGGTCCCCGGCGGCCCTGGCGGAGGCATCATCGGTGGGGCGGGCCGGGACGTCCTCGACGGGCTTGATCGGGCCTGTCAGTTGCCGCATCGGGGATCCCGGGGGGCGGGCCGGAGAGGGCGGGCCGGGGTCGGTGCCCCGGCCACCGATCAGGTCGGCGGCCTGTCGCTGCCAGCGGTCGATCGCCGTCAGCGCACGGGCGGCGGCTCCTCCGACTCGGCGAAGCACCACGTCTGCGTATCCCTTCTCGAACGCGTGCCGGTAGAGCCGGGGCTGCCACCGTCCCGGCGTGATCCGCCCCAGCCGCGATACGGGCACGGGGGCCTGGCCGCCCAGCGCCTGCTCCAGGCGCTGGCTGTCGCGCAGCGCGCTGGGCGAGCGCAGGATCTGCGCGCAGCGCAGCGTCGCGTGGGCGAGGATGTGCAGGACCGCCAGCGTGTGCAGCCCCAGCCCGATCTCGGCGACGATCAGCCCCACCTGGGTCATCGACCCGTAGGCGAGCGCGCTCTTGACGTCGCTCTGGGCCCGGCTGACGAGCGTCGCGTGCAGCGCCGTCAGTGCCCCGACGCAGACGAGGGCGGCGCGGACGGCCGGCGCGTGGTCCAGCATCGGCTGCGCCCGCAGCAGGAGGTAGGGGCCCAGGTGGATCGACACCGCCCCGTAGAACACGGCGCTGGACGGCGTCGGCCCCTCCATCGCCCGCGGCAGCCACCCGCCGACCGGAACCAGCGCCGACTTCCCCAGCACCGCGGTCAGCAGCAGGAAGCCCAGTATCTCCGCGTGGGCGGTGGCACCCGGTGACGACAGGACGTCGTCCCAGCTGAGGCCGTGCCTGCCGCCGTGGCCGCCGCTGTCACCGCCGGCCGTGCCGGCGAGGTGCCCGAGCCAGACCGTCGCGACGAGCAGGCCGGCGTCGCCGGCGCGGTAGGTGAGGAAGGCCCGCAGGCCGTGCCGGACGGGCCCGGGCCGTTCCACGAAGAAGGCGATGAGCAGCGCCGAGGTCAGCCCGACCAGCTCCCAGCCGAAGAAAAGCGCCGGAAGCTCGCCCGCGACCAGGGTGAGCTCCACCCCCGTCCCGAACAGGACGAGGAGGAGGTGGAAACGGGCGAATCCGGGTTCTCGGTGCAGGTAGCGCGCGGAGACGGCGCCGGTGAGCCCGATGAGGACGGCCGCGACGAGCGCGAACGGGACGGACAGCATGTCCGCCGTCAGGCTCCAGGCGAAGGTGTGGCCGTGCGCGCCGAACCACGGGCCGATGCTGGCGTCGACCGTGTCCCGGCCGGTCGCCATCAGGCCGAGGGCGAGCACCGCGCAGGCGAGGGTCGAGACGGTGAACGCGGCGGCCACGATCATGCCGATGATCCGTTCGGACCGCAGGCGGCCGAACCACATGGGCACCGCCAGCGCGGCCACCGCCGTGCCCGGCGCGGCGACGCTGGTGATCAGCGCGGCGGCGAGCAGGGGGTGGGACGGCCCGGCGGTCACTGTCCGTCCCGCCGCACGGGCAGCGGCCCGCTCGTCTGCTCCGGCAGCTCGATCGCGTCCCGCGTGGGCTGGACGGCTCCCGCGCCCGCCGCGGCCACCGTGCCCGGGCGGTCGATCACGACGTCCGGGGATTCACCGAAGGCGGCGAGCACGTGCGCCGGCGGGAGATGGTCGCGCTGGCCCGCGTAGTAGTGCTCCGAGCGGGCCACCACCGGGAAGCGCAGGTTCTCGGGCTGGTGCTGCTCGAAGGCGCCGTCGCGGTAGAGGTAGGTCTCGGGGCCGGACGGGTCCCAGGCGGCGAGCTGGATCCAGCCGCCCTCCACCAGCCCGCGCAGCGGCGGGTTCTCCCGCACGACGCGGGCCAGCCGCTCGGGCTCCGCCTCGGCGATCACCAGTAGCCGCATCGGTTCGTGGATCTCGACCGACTGCCACGGCATCCCGGTCCGCAGGTCCGAGCCGTGACCGTCCATCACGCCGACCAGGCCGGTGATGTTGTGCGGCAGCTTCGACCCGGCGCCGTACCCGATCGGGTCGATCCGGCTGAAGTAGTACTCGAGGTTGATGCCGGCGCCGACCGGGGCGGCCGACAGGAGCAGCCGGGTGAGCACGGAGCCGTCGGGGTCCGCGGTCGGGTCGTAGGAGACCAGGAAGGAGCGGCGGTCGAGGTACAGGCCCCGGGTCCGCGAGCGCCGGCCGATCACGCAGGTCGCGTTCGTGCTGTGCCCGTACTCCGGTCGTGACTGCCCGATGTCCTCCGAGCGCCCCCGCACGTGGGCGTGGGCGGTGCCGGCGGCGACGTCCGGGCCGACCGACTCGAACCGGCGGCAGCGCTCGTGCGCGTCGAGCTGGACGGCGGTCAGCAGCGCGTCCGTGGCTGCGGTGAGGGCCGGCCGCAGGTGCGCGGGCACCAGGTCGGTGTCGTAGTAGGCCAGGGAGCTGTCGCAGGTGTCGTGGTGGCCGCCGACGAACCAGGTGTCCGGGCCGATCAGGCGGCCGCGGTGGGCCAGGGCGGCGCGCACCCGCGGATGGTTGGCCATGGCGGCGAACGCGCGCGCGTTCGGGCCGCTCTGGCCGCCGCCGGTGGCGCCGCAGTCGTAGGCCGCCGCGTGCGGGTTGTTGACGCTGGACGAACCGTGCCCGATCACGAACACGACCGGGCCGAGCGGGCCGCTCATGCCGATCGTCGTGAGCAGCGTGTCGACGATCTCGGCCATCTCCTCGACGGTGAACCCGAGGCGCAGCGGCCCCGCCCCCACGCCCGGCACGAGCTCCCCCGCCTCGCCCGCCTGCGCGCCATCCCCCGCCGGTCCGGTGAACGGCGTGTGGTCCTGTGCCGCCTCGATGACGAGCCGGGTGAGCGGGCGCGCCGGCTCCCGGCGGCCGAGCATCCGCACGCCCTCGCCGGCGGCCCTGGGCGCGACCGCGCGGGCGGCCAGCGGCACCAGCTCGGCCAGCCCGGCGATGGCGGAGTACGCCGCGGCCCGCGCCGGACGGCCGCGGGCCGCCGAGATCGTGTGCTGGAGCTGGGCCTTCCTGCGCCGGGCCCGCTGGTAGGCGACCAGCTCGCCGTCGTTCACCGCGCGCTCGACGACCAGGCTCCGCGGCGTCATCGTGACCGGGCACAGCGCACGCGGGCGGACGTCGTCGAGGCCCTGGTAGGCCATGGCGACCCCGAAGTACCCCGAGGCGCCGTAGGTCCGGACCTGGGGATGGCTCTCCTCCAGGTGCCGGCGCAGCGACTCCTCCCGCTCGTCCATGCAGAACACGGCCTGGAAGTCGGGGGGCGGCACCGTCCCGGGGAAGCGCCGGTCGTGCGCCGACAGCGCGTCGAGCACCTGGGTCCGGTAGCGGCGCTCGTAGGCGAGGTGCAGCAGCCAGCGCCGCCGGCCCGCGTCGAACTCGGCGACGGCCCGCAGCCAGGCCCGCGCCCACCGGGGATGACCGAGCACCTCGGTCTCGACGTCCATCACCTGCGCGAGGACGAACGCCTCGTAGGCAAGCTCCAGGTCGCCCCCGCGAAGTTCCTGCTCACCCTGGGTGAGATCGTCCTGGACGGTGGTGCCGGTCGCGAGGACACCCTGGGCCGTGCCTGGCGCGGCAGGCGCGCCGAGCGGGCCGAGGTCCTCCGGCCGCGCGTCGGGGCCGATCAGCCGCGCCAGGACGTTGTGGGAGACGACGACCTCGAGCGTGAGCTGGACGGCGAGGTAGTCCATGAGCCGGGCGGGTGCCGGGCGCGACGGCGCCCGGTCGGGACGGCACTCGAACTGGTGGACCATCCCGGCCCAGCCGCGTAGCGAGACCAGCGTCGCGCGCACCGTGTCCGCCCAGGCGTGCACCGGCACCTGCAGCGCCCACAGCGCCCAGGCGACCGTCCGCTCGGCGGACCAGTTCATCCGGAGCTGCTGGCGCAGCTGGCCGCCGAGGCCGGCCCAGCACGCCTCCCGCGGGGCGCCGAGCGTCCCGAACAGGTGCCGGAAGGCGGCCAGCAGGCCCTTCTCCCGGTGCGGCATCTCCCAGGCGGCGACTCCCTGGTCGAGGAAGGCGGCGCAGAGCCGGATCAGCACCGGGTGGACGGCCTCGTCGGTGTCGACGCCGAACTGTTCGAGCACCTGGTCGCGGCGGCGCAGAGGCACCGGCCGCGGCGCCGGCGGCGGTGCGTGCCGGCGCAGGTCCTCCCACAGTTGCGCGAGCAGCCGGGCCCGCGGCGCCTGCAGCCGGGCCGCCCGGCTGCGCCGGGTGCGCCGCTCCGTGGTCGCGAAACGGCGCCGGCCCTGGCGGGTCAGCTCCTCCCGCCGTGCCTCGGTGACCAGCGGGTGGACGCGGTGCAGCTCACCGCCGTCGGCCAGCGCCCACAACGCCCCGGCGCCACGCGGCACGTCGATGAACAGCCCGAGCCGGGCGAGCCGGAACTCGTTCCACGTCGGCCCGCCGGGGACGACCTCGGCGTCACCGTCGAGCATTTCCTCCCCGGCCCCGCGCGGGCCCTGGTCTCCCACCGGCAGATGCCGGCCGGGGACAGCGCCCGCCCGGTCGCCGTGATGCTCGAGGACCGCGGCGAGATCGCGGGGAAGGATCCGGCCGGACGCGAGATGCGCGGCGAAGGCCTCCTCGGTCTGCAGCGCCTCCGTGCCCAGCATCGCCGAGGCGTGCTCGACCGCGCGCTGGAACGGGAGCTCCTCCAGGGCGTGCAGCGGGTTGTGATGGGAGAAGTACCCCAGTGGGGCCTGCGGCGGCAGGAGCTCGCCCGCCTCCTCCACGATCCGGGTGATCATCTCGATCTGGTCCGCGGCGTAGGCCATGTCCCCTCCCATCCCTTACCGGCGACGAATCCGGGGTTCTGTTTTTCTTTCCGAACGACCGGTTCCCCCGCCATGGCGGTGAGCACTCACATGTCTTCCAGCATCGCGACGACCGTGTCGGCCCAGCAAGCTCCCGACCGTCGTTGGGCGGGTTCACCGGATAATCCGGGCGGGTGGCCCGGCGCCCGGGAGAAGTACTTTGTTGAACGCGGTCGCGAATCCAGCGAAGACGCGCGGCCGGTTCCGCCCATCCGTGGGCCGGCCAGGCTGACCGGTGTACCGCCGGCGCCAGACCGCCTGTCCCACATCAGTATGAAGGACCCTGGCCCCCCACGGACCGCGCCGGTCATGGCGGTGGTGAGAATCACCGTGAACGCTACTCGCGGGCCTTGCCGGCCGACAGGTGGCATGAGCCTCGAATATGTCGCCGATCACCGGGGAAGGCGTTCCCCAATGCTGCCCGGCAAACACAGGACTACCTTTTCGAGCGGTGACATTGTTTACATCGTGAACACCCGGAGGCGTTCCGCCCCACGCCACGCCCGCCCCTCACCAGGGTATTTACCGGCCGACTTGTCACCCGGCCGCGCCAGGGTTCCGTCACGGGCCGCACAACCCGCCCTCGTGGGTGGGCGAGCGCCCGGCGCCTCCGTAGCCGGCGGCGGGCCGGCCCCGCGGCGCGGTGGTAGGTTTGAAATTTGGATGGACTCGGTGCCCGGGACCGCTGCTCCCGGGGACCGCTGCTCCAGGACCTTCGCCACTGTCCCGGGGACGTCCATGGCCATGGAGGAGGCCCGCGATGGGCAAGACCGCGCGGGAGTGCTCGATCGCGAACGCGCTCGCCGTCGTCGGGGAACGCTGGAGCCTGCTCGCCCTGCGGGAGGTCCTGCTCGGCGCGCGCAGGTTCGACCAGATCGTGGAGAACACCGGCGCGAGCCGGGACATCCTCGCCACCCGGCTGCGCTCGCTCGTCGCGGCGGGGGTGCTGGAGAAGCGGCAGTACAGCGAGCATCCGCCGCGTCACGAGTACGTGGCGACCGAGTCCGGCAGGGCGCTGAACACGGTGCTGCTCGGCCTCATGGACTGGGGCGACCGGTACGTGACGCCCGGTCCGCCACCGACGGTGTGGGCGCACTCCTGCGGCGCGGAGCTGCGGCCCCGGTGCGTGTGCGCGAGCTGCGGCGAGCAGGTGCGCCTCGGCGACACCACGGTCGTGCGGCTCGGCGAGGTCCGCCCGAGCCACTGACCGCCACGCGTGTCCGCCGCCCGGCGGTCTGCCGGGCGGCGGACAGCTACAGCGCTACCGGGTCAGCGACAGCGCTCCCGTCAGGCCAGGGAGGTGTCGAGCTCGCCGCGGAGCTCGTCCGGGGTGACGGTGGGCTCGAAGCGGCGGACGACCTTGCCCTCGCCGTCCACCAGGAACTTGGTGAAGTTCCACTTCACCTCGTCGGTGCCGATCGCCTCGGGCCGCGAGCGCTTGATGTGCTCGTAGAGGAAGCCCGACTCCGGCCCGAAGTCGCCGGGGGCCTCCGAGCGCAGGTAGTCGTACAGCGGGGCCGCGCCGGGGCCGTTCACCTCGATCTTGCTGAAGACGGGGAAGGTGACGTCGAAGTTCGTCGAGCAGAACTCCTGGATCTCGGCGTCGGTGCCCGGCTCCTGGCCGCCGAACTGGTTGCACGGGAAGCCGAGGATCTCCAGCCCGCGCCCCTTCAGGTCGCGGTAGAGCGCCTCCAGCCCCTCGTACTGCGGGGTCAGGCCGCACTTGCTGGCGACGTTGACGATCAGCAGCGTCTTGCCGGCGTAGTCGCGCAGGGATCGGGAGGTGCCGTCCGTCGCCTCGACGGTGAAGTCATGGACAGTCATGATCGACCTAGCTCTCGGTGGTGCGGACCCGACGACCGCAGGTCCGGCGGCGGGGACGCCGACGCGTAGCGGGAGCCGGCCGGGCAGGACCGGACACAGCCTTGGCCCGTACGGGTGGAGCCGGACGGGCCGACGCGGACGGCGCGCGGACACATCGGACGCTACCCGGCCTCCAGGGATTCTGTCACCGCCCCGGTGACAGAATCAGCCGCGGCGGTCAGCTCGACGGGGTACGCATCTGCACGAACGAGACCTCCCTGCGCGGCGCGAAGCCCAGCGCCTCGTACAGCCGGAGGGCATCGGTGTTCGACACCGAGACGTGCAGGAAGGGCTGTTCGCCCCGGGCCCGCACGCCCACGGCCACCGCCCGGACCAGCCGGCTCGCCAGGCCCTCGCCGCGATGGGCCGGATCGGTGCACACGGCGCTGATCTCCGTCCACCCCGGCAGCCGCATCCGCTGGCCGGCCATCGCCACGAGGCGCCCCCCGCGGCGGATACCCAGATAACCGCCGAGCTCGATGGTGCGCCGCGAGAACGGGCCGGGCCTGGTCCGCGCGACCAGGTCGAGCATCTCCGGGACGTCACCGGCCCGCAGCGGAACGGCCTCCGGGTCGGGCCGGTCCACCAGGTCGTCACCGAGGAACTGGAGAGCGGGCACCGCCATCGTCACCTCCCACCCGGGCGGCGGGAGCATCCGCAGGCCGGAGAAACCCAGCAGGACTCCCGGCCCGGCGAGTTCGGCCAGCTCCGCCCAGGCGCCAGGGTCGGCGCCGTCACCCACCGCCGCGAACGGCGAGATCTCGGGTGGATAGCGCGCCGCGCGAGACGTGGCGATGGCGAGATGAGCGTGCGCGCCCGCGAGTGACTCCCAGACCGGGTTGTCGAGAACCGACTCGGCGACGGTCACCGATCCCGTGGCAGGCTCCGGCAGCGCGCTCGGGCTCACGCCCGTCGGACCCATCGAACCTCCCGCCGGCGACGGGCGCGGACAGCGCGCCCGGCCGTCAGACTATGCGCCGGCTCCGAATCAGTGCGAAACACCCACCCGCTGCCGGTCCGGGCGATACCCCACGACCTGGGAACGCGACCCGGGAACACGCCCCGGGAGCACGTCCGGTGAGTACGTCACCGGCGCACCGCCGCGGCATACCGACGCCCCGCGGCATACCGACGCCGCGGCGACCGGGCCCGCCGTCGAACGGCCACCGCGGCCCCGGCGAGCGGCCGGCGAGCGGGACGCACGGAGCGGACGGCACCCCCGGAGACACCCGTCGGCGCACCCCCACCCCAACCGGGAGCCGGCGGTCGGGTGCGCCCAGGACGGCGGCACGCCCCACTGTCAGGCCACGTTCCGCTTGACAGACAGCGTGGACACGCGGCGATCTTCCGGCACAACGGCCCCTCCGAGCGTCCCCGTGCACCCGTGCGGGGGTGATCGCGGCGCCGGCACCACCGCGGGGCGGGAGCCGGGCGGCGCCCCGAGCAGGGCGATTCCCCGCCGGCACAGGATGAACCGACGCGCGACCGTCCTTAACTGAGAAGGAATTCAACAAGTATCCGCCCGGGCCACCCCGCCCGCCAAAAGTGTCGCCGCAATTGCCACAAGCGACCCGTGACGCCCCGAACCGGGCGGCAGCAATGCCAGGCTGTCAACTCTTCAAGCACCCGGAATCCTTCCCTCCGGGCGACCGAACGGGATTCCAGCAAAACAGCGACAAACCTTACACACTACAGATGAACAACAGTAACACTCCGATACCACTTACGGCTATCGCCCGACAGCGCCGTCCCGCGCCTGGCGCGCGACCCGTCCGAGGTGTCCCTAGCATGTGCGACGCGCATATGACCTGCACTGATGGTTCAGCTTCGGCCCGGGGGCGACCCCGGGCGCGGACGCGGATCACGGCGCAGGGCGGCGACGGCGAGGGGGCGAAGATCGACGTGGTCAGTACGGCCGGCGGCGCGACCCACACCGGTGCTCCCACGCACCGGGAATCACGGTCGCGCGACCGGGGGGACGTATTCCGCCGCAACGGCACGAACAGTTCAGAAAAAGGCCGGGAGGGGGTCCCAGCCGTACCTTTTCAGGATTACCGAGAAGTATCCGAGAACTCTTCCCGACAGACGACTCCGACCATGATCTTCCCGTGGGACGTTGGATTTTCCGTGGTCCCTCCCGACCGCGGCAGGCCGGCCCTGGCCCACCGACCACCGACGACGAGGACCTGATCGATGTCAGAACACGCAATCGCTCGTCATCAGGTACAGCGACCAGCGACGGCCCGGGACCTGATCGTGCCGCCGGCCGCGGCCGTGCTCGTCGTCATGGTCATCGGCCTGGTCGCGGCGGCCGTGTCGCCCGCCGAGGGCCGCGGCGCGATCCTGTTCTGCGTCTCGGTCGCCGCGCTGCTCGTCGGCTTCGCCAGCACCGTGGCCGTCCGCAACCGGCAGACCGTGCGGGAGCTGCGCGGCCGGGTCGTCTCCCTGGAGACGCGCGCCAGCCGCTCGGCCGCCCAGACCGAACGGCTCGCCCGCGAGGTCCTCCCCGCGGTGGTGGAACGCCTGCGCGAGGGGTCGTCCGTCCAGACGGCGCTCGGGGAGGCCCCGCGCGGCACCGAGGGCACGCACCAGCACATCCTGCGCACCGTCGCGGAGGAGGTCAGCCGCGGGGAACGGATGCGCGGCGCGGCCATGGCGGCCTGCGCGAACGCGGCCGGCCGGATGCAGGCGCTGAGCACCAGCATGCTCGCCGACCTGCGGGCCATGGAGGAACGGCACAGCGAGGAGGTCCTCGGCGACCTGCTCCGGCTCGACCACCTCACCGCCCAGGCCGGCCGGCTCGCGGACAGCATCGCCGTGCTCACCGGCGGGCGCTCCGGGCGCCGGTGGACGAAGCCGATCGTGATGGAGAGCCTCCTGCGGGGCTCCATGGGACGGATCAGCGCCTACCAGCGGGTCCGCCTGCACTCGGTGAGCGCGGTCGCGGTGGTCGGCTACGCCGCCGAGGGCATCATGCACGCCCTCGCCGAGCTGATGGACAACGCGACCAGCTTCTCCCCGCCGTCCGAGGAGGTGCACGTCTACGTCGAGGAGGTGCAGGCCGGGGTCGTCATCACCATCGAGGACGGCGGCCTCGTCATGGGGCCGGCCGCCCTCGAGCGGGCCGAGCGCGCGGTGTCGGCGGAGGCCCTCGACCTGACCACGCTGTCCGGGACGCGGCTCGGCCTGGCGGTGGTCGGCGTCCTCGCCCGCAAGCACGGCCTGACGGTGTCCTTCCGGCCGTCCTCGCGCGGCGGCACCGGGGTCGTCGTCATGATCCCGCGCCAGCTCATCACCGCGCCGAGGTCGGTTGTCGCCCCGCCGGCGGTCGCCGACTCCGCGGACACGGTCACCGCCGGGCTGCCCACGGTCGTGCCGTCCAGGCTGCCCGCGCTCCTCCCCCCCGGGGCGAACGCGACGAGCGCGGGGACCACGGGCAAGGTGGGGAGCGCGGCGGGCGCTGCCACGGCGCGAATCGCGGTCGACCCGGTCACCGAGTTCATCTCGCTGCCCCAGCGGACGCCGGAGCACCCCGCACGGCTCGACGCCGGCCACGCCGCGCGGCTCGACGCCGGCCACGCCGCCGCCTCGGCGCGCGCGGCCGGGGCGGCCCGCGAGGCGGCGCCGGACGCGACCACGGTCGCGAGCGCCGTCCCGAGCCCGGAGCTGGCCGCGGACGCCGACGGGAGCACCGACGAGGCGGGCGCTCCGCCGCTGCTGACCCTGCCCAAGCGTGAGCGCGGGCAGTCCCTCGCGGCGAGCGCACGCGCCGCGGCCCTGCTCGCCGCGCCGCCGCGCACCCACCGGCCACGCCGCAACTCCAGCGCGAACTTCGCCGCCTTCCGCCGGGCGATGCGCGCCGCCGGAACCAGCCACGTCCGGCCCGCCGGGCCGGCGCCCGGACGCGCGGGCGCGCTGGTCACGGCAGCCGCCACCGGCACCACGGCCAGCCCGTCGGCAGCCCTCGGGGACGCGGACGTCCCCGAGGGCACCGGCGAGCCGGACCAGCAGGACACGTGACCTACCAGCGCCGCGTCACGACGAGCGTCCCGCATGACGACCAGCGCCCTGCATGACGACCAGCACAGCACTGGACGACCTGATTGGAGGCAGGGGCACGACCGGATGGGACCCACCCGCCCGGCGCCCCGCGATCCCGATGAACACCACTGAGCGCGATCTCGACTGGCTGCTGGAAAACCTCCTCGCCCGCACCCCGGGGACCCGCCACGCCCTGGTGCTCTCCAGGGATGGGCTCAAGCTGTGCCGCTCGTCCGGACTGAGCATCGACCAGGCCGACCAACTGTCCGCGATCGCTTCGGGGATCCAGAGCCTCGCGCACGGCGCGTCGATCGAGTTCGGGGACGGCACCGGCGGCGTGCGGCAGTCGATGACCGAGTACCACGGCGGGCTGCTGTTCATCGTCGACGCCGGCCAGGGCGCGCACCTCGCGGTGATCGCCACCGACGACGCCGACGCCGGCATCATCGGCCACAACATGAGCGAGCTCGTCGAACAGATCGGCGAGTACCTGAGCGCGGCGCCGCGCGATCCCGTCCAGCCCGCGCTACTGCCATGATCCGTCGGCTCGTCGACAGCGAGGACCCGGACCGCCTCTACACCGTCACCGGCGGCCGCAGCCGGGCCGGAGACACCGCCTTCGACCTCGTCACGCTCGTCACGAGCAGGAGCGAGCCGACGCCCGGGATGCAGTCCGAACACGTCCGGATCCTGCGGGTCTGCCGCGCGCCGACCGCGGTGGTCGAGCTCTCGGCGGACCTGAAGCTGCCGGTGAGCATCGTGAAGATCCTGCTGTCCGATCTGCTCGAGCGGGGCCGGATCTCGGCACGCCACCCCTCGACCCCGAACGACCCCTCGCAACTGCCCGATCCCGCGTTCCTGAAGCAGGTGCTCGTTGGACTCCAGAAGCTCTGAGCCCGCCGCCCGGCCGCCGCTGCAGACCACGGCCCGGGACGGCGTCAAGATCGTGATCGTCGGTGGTTTCGGTGTGGGCAAGACCACGATGGTCCGTTCGGTCAGCGAGATCCGGCCGCTGAGCACGGAGGAGGTGATGACCGAGGCCGGCGTCGGCATCGACGACAACGGCGACGTCCTCGAGAAGAACACGACCACGGTCGCGTTCGACTTCGGACGGATCAGTCTCGACGCCGAGATGGTGCTCTACCTGTTCGGCGCCCCCGGCCAGGAACGGTTCTGGTTCCTGTGGGAGCGGCTGTTCGCGGGGACGCTCGGGGCGGTGGTGCTCGTCGACACCCGGCGGGTCGCCGACTCGTGGTACGCGATCGACCGGCTCGAGCACCACCGGATGCCCTTCATCGTGGCGCGGAACAACTTCGGCTCCCCCGAGCACTCGCTGGAGGACCTGCGCGAGGCGCTCTCGCTGTCACCCGACATCCCCGTGATCGACTGCGACGCCCGGGCCCGGTCGTCCAGCAAGGACGTGCTGATCACCCTCGTGCGCCACCTCTGCGAGCTGTCCGCGGCGCGCGAGGAGCGCGAGGCGGAGGCGTCGTGACGACCGCCCGCGAGCCGGCGCGCGAGTCATTCCGCGGGTCGGCCCGTGAGCTGGCCCGCGAGTCGGCACGCGAGCCGGCCGGCGCGGCGCGGGAGCGGCCGCCCGGCGGCCGGACCCCGCCCTGCCACCTGGGCGAGGCGCAGTTCCAGGGTGGGCCGGCGCGGGCCTACCGCGACCTGCGCCGGGAGCACGGCGCCGTCGCGCCCGTGCTGCTCGACGGCGGCCTGCCGGCCTGGCTGGTCCTCGGCTACCGGGAGCTGCACTACGTCCTGAGCCATCCGGAGATCTTCGCCCGTGACCCGCGTCACTGGGCCGGCTGGGACGACGTCCCGCCCGACTGGGCCGCCCTGCCCGGTGTCGGACACCGCCCGTCCGTGCTCCGCGCCGAGGGGGCGGAGCACCGGCGGCGCTACACCGCCATCCAGGACGTCCTCGGCGCGGTGGATCTCTTCGAGCTCCGGGCCCGCGCCGAGGAGATCACCGACGACGTGATCGACGCCTTCGCCGGGCGCGGGGAGACCGACCTGATCGACTCGTTCGCGCACCGGGTGCCCGCCCTCGTCCTGGCGTCGCTGTGCGGGCCGCCCGAGGTCGACACCGCTGGCCTGGTACACGACCTGATCGTCCTGATCGACGACGGCCCGGACGCGGCCGAGAGCCACCAGCGGGTCCTGGACCGGCTGCGGTGGCTGCTCGCCGACCGGCGCGAGCATCCCGACGACGACATCGTCTCGCGCCTGATCGCCCACCCGGCCGGGCTCGCCGACGAGGAGGTCGTCGAGGACCTCGCCGTGGTGTTCGGGTTCGGCGCGCGCGCCGTGGCCGGCTGGATCGGCAACTCGCTGCGCCTGCTGCTCACCGACGGGTCGTTCGCCCTCGACCTGTCCGGCGGACGGCGCAGCGTCATGCAGGCACTGAACCAGGTCCTGTGGGAGGACACGCCGATGCAGGTCGTCGCCGGGCGGTGGGCGACCCGCAACACCCAGCTCGGCGGGCAGCGCATCGAGGCCGGCGACATGATCGCGCTCGGGCTCGGGGCCGGCAACGCCGATCCGCAGGTCCGCCGCGGCCACGCCCCGGACACCCAGACGGGCGCGGGGACCAGCGCCAACAGCGCCCACCTGTCCTTCGGCCACGGCGAGCACCGCTGCCCGTACCCCGCGCAGGAGATCGCCGAGGTCGTCACCCGGACCGCGGTCGAGGCACTCCTCGACCGCCTGCCCAACATGTGGATCGCCGTCCCGGCCGATGCCCTCGGCTGGCGGCGGACCGCGTGGAACCGCGCTCTGACGGCGTTGCCGGTCCGGTTCAGTCCCGTGTGAGGACCGCGACAGGCCGCACCGCGCGGCACCACGCTGACCCGGAGGCCGGAGACAGCACATGACCCATCCCAACCCCCGCCAGCTCGGCACGTGCGCGAGCGGCATGCCCCGCGCGTTCGGCGCCGTCCGCCAGCTCGGCGCGCTGCGCCAGTACGGCGCGTCCTGCCCGGCACCGACCACCCGCCGCGGCGGGCCCGAGGACACCCCGTCCGGCGAGCCCGTGCCCGGACCATCCAGCGGCCCGCCGAGCGGACCGCGCGGCGGGCCGGTGCGCGGCGCGGCGGGCGCCCACCCGCCGGCCCGGCCGGATCTCGACGCGCGCTGGCCGGCGCACGCCACCGCCGTCCGGCTACCGGCCGACGGCCCCGGGGACGACCGCGCCGCGTTCTACCGGCGTATCCGCGACGAGCATGGCCCGGTCGCCCCGGTCCTGCTCGAGGGGGACGTCCCGGCCTGGCTGGTGCTCGGCTACCGCGAGGTCGTCTACGTCGCCGGCACCCCGGCCCTGTTCGGCCGGGACTGCCGGATCTGGAACGCCTGGGATCTCGTCCCGCCGGCCTGGCCACTGCAGTCGATGGTCGGCCAGCGGCCGTCGCTGCGCGCCCTCGACGGGCCCGCCCACGCCCGCCGGCTGGGCGCCGTCGGCGACGTGCTGGGCATGTTCGAGCCGCACGGCCTGCGGGCGCGGGCGGCCAGCGGCGCCGACGCCCTGATCGACGCGATGGCCGGCGACGGCCGCGCCGAGCTCATGACCCAGTACGCCAGCCCGCTGCCGGCGATGGTCGCGGCCGGGATGTGGGGGCTGCCCGACACCGACCTGACCGCGCTCGCCCGGGATCTGACCCTGCTCGTCAGCGGCGGGGCGGGGGCCCGCGACGCGCGTCGGCGGGCCCACGCGATGCTCACCCGGGTGGTCCGGCGCCGCCGCGCGCAACCGGGCGACGACGCGGTGTCGGCGCTGCTCACCCATCCGGCCGGCCTGCGCGACGACGAGGTCGTCGAGGACGTCATGGCGACCCTGATCGCCGGCCAGGCGCCGACCGCGGACTGGATCGGGAACACGCTGCGGCTGATGCTGACCGACCCCCGGTTCGCCACCGACCTCGCCGGCGGGCGGCTCAGCGCGGGGGACGCGATGGCCGAGGTGCTGTGGGCGGACCCGCCGATCCAGAACCTCGTCGCGCGGTGGGCCCGGCGCGACGTCCGGCTCGGCGGGCGCTGGATCCGCGCGGGCGACCTGCTCATCTTCGGCCTGTCGGCCGCGAACTCCGATCCGTGGGCGCGTCCCCAGCCCTCCGGGCGCCCGTCGGGCAACCACGCCCACCTGGCGTTCGGCCACGGCGAGCACCGCTGCCCCTTCCCCGCCCAGATGACGGCCGAGACGATCGCGACCACCGCGATCGAGGTGCTCCTGGACCGCCTCCCCGATCTCGAACTCGCCGTGGAGCCGCGGGACCTGCGCTGGCGCCCGTCGGTGTGGACGCGTGGGGTCGCCGCGCTCCCGGTGCGTTTCACGCCCCCCTGAGCGGCCCCGGCCAGGGCGCGTCCGCCCCGCCACCTGTCCCGGGGATCGGCGGGCGCGGCATCCCGACGGCGTCCAGGATCCCGGTCACCTCCGCCAGCACGTCCGCGGCCGGCGCGTCCGCGTCGATGACGACGCAGTCGACGCCGGACATCACCTCGTCGTAGCGCGCGCACGCCTCGACGGCCTCCCGCAGGGCCGCGGCCTCGTCCACCCGGCCCGCGGACTCCCCGCCCGCTGAGGCCGACCCCCCCGACCCCTGCCCCGCTGAAGCCTGTCCCGCCGGCCCATGCCCCGCTGTGGCCTGCCCTGCCGACGCCCGGCGTGCCAGCCGCGCGGCCGCCACCTCGGGCGAGACGCGCAGATAGAGCACGAGGTCGGGAACGGGCACGTACGAGGCGATCTGCAGGTACCACTCGGTGTACTCGCCGAGGTCCCCGCAGTAGACCTCCCAGGTCTGGATCCAGCGGTCGGCCACCACCAGGTCAAACCCCGCCAGGAACTCCTCCAGGTACCGGAACTGGACGGCGGCCTCGATCAGGCGAGCGGCGTGGACGAGATTCGCCGGGACCGCGCCGAGCGGCTCACCGAGGGTGCTCAGCCGCCGCATCAGGTCCCGGAGCACCGCGTCGGTCTGCGACGCCAGGTGCAGGTGCAGCGCCGCCGGTGCCGCGGTCAGCCGTCGCACCAGGGCGAGTTTGCCCGCTCCGGCCGGGCCTTCGACGGCCAGCAGAGCGTAGGGACGCGCCGGCGCGGCGCCGAAGGTGAAGACGTCGCTGGCCAAGAGCATCCCGACCGGATCGGCTGCCGGCTGCCGCCCGACGCGGACGCGGACCGGCGCGGCAGAGTTCGTCGACGGCGCACCGAGCTCGATGGGCACCGAACCAGCTGGCGCACCGAGCAGGGAGCGAATCACCGCCGCGGATGGTCCCGCGGCGAGCTGTGCCCCTCCGATTCTGGTACCAGCCGGGCGAACCGGCAATAGCCGGCAGCCGCGTTTACGACGTCGTAACACTCCGGTGGGCCCCGCTCACCCGAGCGGCGGACGCGCCCGCCGCCGGCGATCTACAGTTCGGGCATGAGCCGGAAAGATCCACTGCTTGTGGCCGTGGAGGGTGTCGACGGAGCCGGGAAGACCACGCTCATCCGCGGCCTGGAGACGGTGCTGCGCCCGCTGCGCGGAACCCGGCCGGCGCGCGTGTGCGTGGAGATCTTCCGTGCGATCGCCGAACCCGACGACACCGTCCTGCACCAGGCGGTCATCCCCGGCCCGGTGCGGCGGCTGGCCCACCTGATCGAGCTCTCCGCCCAACTGCGCTACCGCACCGGCCCGGACGGACGTCCCGACCTGCTGTTCGACCGGTGGATCCAGTCGTCGGAGGTGCACTGCGGCCCCTACGGGGAGCAGCACCGGCCGTGGCTCGAGCACATGGAGGATCTGCTCCCCCGCCCCGACCCGCTGCTGTGGCTGCGCGTACCGCCCGCACTCGCCTACGAGCGGATGGTCGCCCGCGGCGACCGCCGCACCCGGGCCTTCACCCCGGCGGCGCTGCGCGCCCACCTCGTCGAGCAGGCCGACGGCTACGAGAAGATCATGGCCCAGGCCGACAACGTCGTCGAGCTGGACGGGACGCAGTCCCGGGAGAGGCTGCTCGACCAGGCGGCATCGGCGATCGAGGCCGTCGCCGCGCGGGCCGGCGGGGCCGCGGGGGCCCACGGGGCCGCCACCGCCCCGAACGTGCTTCAGGGCCCGTGGGATGTTCCCCACGGGCCCTGAAGCCGTCACCTACCTACGGCCTACTCGCGGCCGAACTGCTCCCGCAGGCGCCGCAGCGCCTCCTCGTCGATCGCCGAAGCGGGCTGCTCCGACTGCGAGGTGTAGGAGGACGGTGCCGCCGCGGCGGCGTCGGCCTCCTGCGCGGCCCGGATCTGGGCCTGGTGGGCCTCGAACCGGGTCTGGGCCTCTGCGTACTGCCGCTCCCACTCGGCCTGCTGCTCCTCGAAGCCCGGCAGCCACTCGCCGGTCTCGGGGTCGAAGCCCTCGGGGTACACGTAGTTGCCCTGCTCGTCGTACTTGGCTTCCATGCCGTACTGGCTCGGGTCGAACGAGTCGCCCTCAGCCACCAGCGAGGAGGCCTCGTTCGCCTGCTTGAGCGAGAGGCTGATGCGGCGCCGGTCGAGGTCGATGTCGATGACCTTGACCAGGATCTCGTCGCCGACATTGACGACCTGCTCGGGGATCTCGACGTGGCGCTCGGCCAGCTCCGAGATGTGCACCAGGCCCTCGATGCCCTCGTCCACGCGGACGAACGCACCGAACGGCACGAGCTTGGTGACCCGACCGGGTACGACCTGGCCGATCGCGTGCGTCCGGGCGAACTGACGCCACGGGTCCTCCTGCGTCGCCTTCAGCGACAGGGAGACCCGCTCGCGGTCCAGGTCGACGTCGAGAACCTCGACGGTGACCTCCTGGCCGACCTCGACCACCTCGGACGGGTGGTCGATGTGCTTCCAGGACAGCTCGGACACGTGCACGAGGCCGTCGACGCCACCCAGGTCCACGAAGGCACCGAAGTTGACGATGGAGCTGACCACGCCCTTGCGGATCTGACCCTTGGCGAGCTGGGCGAGGAACTCCGACCGCACCTCGCTCTGGGTCTGCTCCAGCCAGGCGCGGCGAGACAGAACCACGTTGTTGCGGTTCTTGTCCAGCTCAATGATCTTGGCTTCGAGCTCACGGCCCACGTAGGGCTGGAGGTCGCGGACCCGGCGCATCTCCACGAGGGAGGCGGGAAGGAAGCCGCGCAGGCCGATGTCGAGGATGAGACCACCCTTGACGACCTCGATGACGGTGCCGGTGACGACGCCGTCCTCCTCCTTGAGCTTCTCGATCGTGCCCCAGGCGCGCTCGTACTGCGCACGCTTCTTGGACAGGATCAGACGGCCTTCCTTGTCCTCCTTCTGGAGGACAAGGGCCTCGACGTGGTCGCCGACCGTGACGACCTCGTGCGGATCGACATCATGCTTGATCGAGAGCTCCCGCGACGGGATGACACCCTCGGTCTTGTAACCGATGTCGAGCAGCACCTCGTCGCGGTCCACCTTGACGATGATGCCGTCGACGATGTCGCCGTCGTTGAAGAACTTGATCGTCTTGTCGACCGCGGCGAGGAAATCCTCCGCCGAGCCGATGTCGTTGACCGCAACCTGTGGTGTGGTCGGGCTGTGCGAGGTGGTCACGGTCTCCACGGGTCGTACGTCGGTGGTGCTCGTCAAGGGGTCGGCTCCGACTGGGAATCGTCCAAAGCGCGAGGGCCGGATCGAACCGCCGGGACGGAGGGACAGGCACCGAACGCAAGAACGACACTGTCAGAACCGATAACGACTGCTCGAGTGGATCCGCTCGGTCTGAGACCCACGAACCCTCGTGCAACTCCCAAGTCTAGGGAGCGGTGTCCCACGAGGTCAACGGGAGGGCACACAGACTCGGAGCCAGTCCTGCCGAACCCCTCACCCTGTGGGGCTTTCATAGTACGAAAAGTCACCAGCCATCGTCCCGCCCGCCGTCGAGAATGTGGCCCAGTCGGCTCTCGGCGGCGCCGTCCGGGCCGGGCCCGCCAGGCCCGTCGGCCGGCTCCCGGCCGGGTCGCCGGGCGCGGTCGCCGGCCGGGCGCCGCGGGGCGGGGGTGGCCGGTGGCGGCTACGCGGAGCCGCCGGGACCTGGTACCCCACGCTCCCGCGCCCCGCGGCCCGGCTCCGCGCGCGGACGGGGAGCCGGGCCGGGCGACCGGTCCGCCGCCGGGGCACCCGGGCGCGTGCCGGGTCCGCCACCGGAGCCGGCACCGGGCGCCCGGCCGGTCCGCAGCGGCATCGTCCGCGCCGACTCGCCGTCGGGGGCGCCGTCGGCTCCCTGGTGTCCGCCAGCGGCTCCGTGGTGTCCGCTACCGGACAGTTCCTGGCGCCACCTCTCGTCCACCTGGGACTCCACCAACCATCGCTCGTCGGTGCCGGCCGGCGCCCCCGCGCCCGGCCGGCCCCGCGCGGCGCGGCCCCCCCGCCCCCGCCCGGGGCCCGCCGGCCCCCCCCCGGGCCCCCCCCCCCCCCCCCGGCTTCCCGGGCCGTACCCCCCG